>NZ_JBHZCN010000058.1:0-59864 GCF_042755465.1 Kitasatospora sp. NPDC059160
ATCACACCGCTCGAAGCCGTCCACGGCGACGCCGTCCCGGTCTCGAAGCCCGGGTTGCCGAGCAGCTGCGCCGGGGTGCAGGAACCACCGCCACCGCCGGTGACCGTCCAGGTGAAGCTGGCCGTACCGGACTTGCCGGCCGAGTCCTTCACCGTGACCGTCACGTTGGAGCTGCCCGCGGCGGTCGGCGAGCCGGTGATCGCACCGGTGTTGGCGTTGATGGCCAGGCCGGCCGGCAGCCCGGTGGCCGAGTAGGACAGCGGCGCCGTCCCGCCCGAGGCCTTGATCTGCAGGTTGACCGAGGCGCCCACCGCGGTGGACTGGTTGCCCGGGCTGGTGACGGTGACGCCGCCCGGGTTGGGCAGCGAGCCGACGTTGACGGCGGCCCAGGCGGTGGCGACCGCGTTGTACTCGGCGCTGTTGGCGCCGTACAGGTCGGTGGCCGCGTTCAGGGTCGCGGTGCGGGCGGCGGCGTAGTCGGTGGTGGAGGTCATGTAGGCGGTCAGCGCCTTGTACCAGACCTGCAGCGCCTTGTCGCGGCCGATGCCGGAGACGGTGATGTTGTTGACCGTCGGGCTGTTGTAGTTGAAGCCGTTGATGGTCTTCGCGCCGCTGCCCTCGGACAGCAGGTAGAAGAAGTGGTTGGCCACGCCGGACGAGTAGTGCACGTCCAGGTTGCCGACGCCCGAGTACCAGGAGTCGGCCGAGGTGCCGTCCTTGGAGGGCTTGTCCATGTAGCGCAGCGGCGTGCCGTTGCCGTTGATGTCGATCAGCTCGCCGATCAGGTAGTTCGGCGGGTTGGCGGGCAGGTTGGCGTAGAACTCGACGCCGGTGCCCATGATGTCGGAGGTCGCCTCGTTGAGGCCGCCGGACTCGCCCGAGTAGTTCAGGTTGGCGGTGGCCGAGGTGACGCCGTGGCTCATCTCGTGGCCGGAGACGTCGAGTTCGGTGAGCGGGTGGGTGTCGCCGCTGCCGTCGCCGTAGGTCATGCAGAAGCAGCCGTCGTCCCAGAACGCGTTGACGTAGCCGGTGTCGTAGTGCACCCGGCTCATCGCGCCGACGCCGTCGTTCTTGATGCCGTTGCGGCCGAAGTTGTTCTTGTAGAAGTCCCAGGTGACGGCGGCACCGTACTGGGCGTCGACGGCCGCCGACTCGCGGTTGCTGGCCTGGCCGTTGCCCCAGGTGTCGGAGGACTTGGAGAACAGCGTGCCGTTGCCGGAGGTGCCGTTCTTCATGTCGGTGGTGTACTGGCCGCCGCGGGTGGCGTCCTTGAGCGAGTAGGTGGAGCCGCTCTGGGTGGTGGTCAGCGGGACGGTGCCGACGAAGACGCCGGTGCCGGAGCCGCGCTTGATGCCGTCGGCCTTGCTGAGCACGGCACCGGTCTTGGCGTCGGTGACGACGTGCAGCTTGCTCGGGGTGCCGTCCGACTCGCGGCCGTTGACCACGGTCTCGTAGGCGAGCTTCGGGGTGCCGTCCGCGGCCCAGACGACCAGCCGGGGCGCGCCCTCGACGGTGCCCTGCTCGGCGGCGAGCGCGGCCTCCTGGGCCTTCGGCGCGGCCAGCGCGGGGGTGGTGCCGACGCCGGCGAGGTTGGCCTCGCTGGCCTTGGTCACGCTCTTGGTGGCGCCGGTGGCGTCCTGGTGGACGATCAGGTCGCCGCCGAGGACGGGGAGCCCGGCGTAGGTGCGCTCGTAGCGCAGGTGGCGAGCGCCGTTGGCGTCCTGGACGACGTCCTTGGTGACCAGCTGCTCCTTGCCGTCCAGGCCGAGCGCCTGGGCCAGGGAGGCGGTCTGCTGGTTCGCCGAGGCGATCAGCGTGGCCCGGCTGGCCTGCTGGTTGGCGACGGCGGTCGGCGCGTCCGGGGCCGCCTGCGCGATCACCGGTATGCCGGTGACCAGCAGCGCGGTGGTGGCGGCCATGACAACCGCTGCCTTCCGGACGTGGGCGTGACGTGACATGCGGACTCCTTTTCCGACCGGCGGACCGGGTGGATCGACCCGGCGTGCACGGTGGAGAGAACCTGGGCCGCGGTTGCGGCGCAGTGGGGGCCCCCGCCGGGTGCAACGGGGGTGCGGTTGCCGTGCTGTGCATGGCGTTGCGTGTGCGTCGGCGTTGCAGTGCGGTGCGGTGCTCGCAAGTCGTGCAGGTTCGTTGCAAGGTCGGGAGGCGCTGCACCTGAACTCGGACAGCTGCACCGGGGGGTGGGGCCCCCTCGTCTGCAGCCGGAGGAATCGTGGCAGCAAACGCGCCGTTAATGACAGATGCATGCCACCGATTGGCCGATTAATTACCGAAACCGTATGCACGACGCTTAGTCAGTTGTGTTACGGCATGACGAAGTCTTGAACACGGTTTTCATGCCCTTGGCAAAGTTCGATCACCACCGGAGGTGACTGACCAGCGGTCAGGGCCGGCGCCCGCCCCGACCGGGGCCCGGCAGCGCCGCACCAGGGCGGCACGTCACACTTCCGGCCGTGCCACCGCCGGTTTCCGGCCATTCCCCGGCCGGAACGGAACCGGGCCCCGCACCACCCGGCCGGAACGGAACCGGGCCCCGCTCCGCCCGGACGGCGGTGCGGGGCCCGGGAGCCGGGGCCGGCGGGATCAGCCCTGCACGAACACCGCCACGGTGCGACCCGGCACGGTGAACGTGCCGGTGGCCGCGTCGAAGCCGGACTGCTGCACCACCCGGTCCACCCCGCCCGCCTGGACGGGGTGCAGCGCCTGGCTCGTCCCCTTCGCGGCGGCCACGGTCTGCGCCTGCGTGGCGGGCGTGGCGTTGACGACGACGGTGATGCCCTTCGCCGCCCCCGCCAGCCCGGTGCCGTCCAGGTGCAGGGTGATCACCCCGGGCGTCTCACCGGGCGTGCCGGAGAGCGGGTACGACAGCCGCTGCTGGACGTCGGCCAGGGTCGGCAGCGAGAACAGCGGTGAGGACTGCTTGATCCGCAGGAACTCCTGGAACTGCGCGGTGGTCGCCCGGATGTCGGCCGCCCCCACGGTCAGCCGCGGGTTCGCCAGCAGGGACTTCGCGGTCGGCCAGAGCTCCTGGTTGTCCTTGGCCGGCGGCAGGCCGCGGCCCCAGCCGTTGCCCTGCGAGGCCCCCGTCAATGGATCGGGCCAGTGGATCGCGTTGAACCAGTCCCCGGAGTCGTAGGAGTTGGAGTCCAGCGACTTGGAGCGCAGCAGATCGCTGCCCGCCTGGGCGAAGCCCGCGCCCTGGGTGAGCGCGGTCAGCGACAGCCCGAGCGCCTGCATCCGGGCCCGGTCGGCGGGCGCGGTGGTGGTCGGCAGTTTGTACGCGAGCGCGTCGAACAGGTCGGTGTTGTCGTGGGCGTCCACGTACTCCACCGCCTCGCCCGGCTTCGCCGCGTACCCGGTCGGGGCGCCGTTGTAGTCGACCTGGGCCCCGGTGACGGTCTTCCCCGAGCTGTCGGTGAAGGAGTAGCCGGCCAGGTTGCCGGTGAGGCCGACCTTCAACTGGTCCATCTGGTGCAGCAGTCGGGCCTTCTGCTCCTGCGGGCTGCCGTTCGCGGGCGAGCCGTTGGGGTCGGTGTACAGGCCCGAGGCGAAGCCCTGCTGCGGCGCGGAGCCGAGCATGAAGTTGCCGCCGCGGGCGGCGTCGCGGAGCCGGTCGTCGAAGGTGGCGATGCCGGTGCCGGCCATGTTGGCCTGGGTGGCCTGCGGGAACCGGGCGTCGTTCGCGACGGTGCCGAAGTTCCAGCCCTCGCCGTAGAGGAAGACGTTCCTGCCGTCCACGCCGTCCGACTCGGGCGTCATCCTGCCCAGCGCCGCCTGGACGTCCAGCATGGTGGACTTCGGGTCCAGGCCCATCAGGTCGAAGCGGAAACCGTCGACCTGGTACTCCCGGGCCCACAGCGTCACCGAGTCGACCACCAGCCGGTTCATCATGGCGTGTTCGGGCGCGGTGTCGGCGCAGCAGCTGTCCGTCGTCACCTTGCCGTCGGCGTCCAGCCGCTGGTAGTAGCCGGGCACCACCTTGTCGAGCACCGAGTGGTCGGCCTGGCCGGCGGCGGCGGTGTGGTTGTAGACCACGTCCAGCACCACCCGCAGTCCCGCCGCGTGCAGCGCCTGGACCATCTGCCGGAACTGCACGGTCCGGGCCGTCCCGTTCGGGTCCGTCGCGTAGGACCCCTCCGGCACGTTGTAGTGCAGCGGGTCGTAGCCCCAGTTGTAGGCGTCGTCGGCGGCCACGGCCGCCACGCACTCCTGCTGCTTCGGGCCGTCCGGGGGGAGGGACTTGAGGTCGCAGGCGGGGAGCTTCTGGTCCGCCCGGTTCTCCCGGATGGTGGCGATGTCGAAGGTCGGCAGCAGGTGCACCGTCGTCACCCCGGCCTTGGCGAGGTCCCGCAGGTGCTGCATCCCGGCCGAGTTCGACTCGGTGAAGGCCAGGTAGGTGCCGCGCTCGGCGGCCGGGACGGTGGTGTCCTCCACCGAGAAGTCCCGGACGTGGAGTTCCTGGATCTGCTGCTGCGCCGGCGGGACGGCCTTCGGGCGGGCCTGGTCGTCCCAGCCGGCCGGCTTGAGCTCCTTGGCGTCCAGGTCGGCGACCAGGCTGCGCCGGGAGTCGGTGGAGAGTGCCACCGAGTACGGGTCGGTGACGGTGTTGACCACCACCTGCTGCACCGAGGGCGCCCAGACCTTCACCTGGTACAGGTAGTACTTGCCGTCCAACTCCTCGCGGTCCCGGACGACTTCCCACACCCCGGTCTCGTCGTCCAGCGTCATCGGCAGCGTCCTCGGGGTGCCCCCGGTGGCGCTGTCGAAGACCTGGACGGACACCTGCTGGGCGGTCGGCGCCCAGAGCGAGAGGGCGGCCTTGCCGTCGTAGTGGGCCGGGCCGAAGTCCACCTTGCCGGTGCGGCGGGCGTACAGGTCGTCCAGTACGCCGGGGGTCTGCACCCCGGTGCCGGCCAGCACGGCGCCGCTGGGCAGGTGTTCGGTGAACAGCAGCTGGCTGCGCAGCGCCGCCGGGACGCGGGCGGTGTCCCGCTTGTCCACGGTGAAGGCCCGGTAGCCCGCCAGGTGCGGGTACGCGGCCTTCTGGGCGTCGGTCAGCCCGCCCGCGACGGGGGTGAGGCGGATCCACTTCCCGGGCTTGGTCAGCACGCCCTTGTCGGCGCGGATGCCGCCCTCGGGGTCGTAGACCAGCTGGGCGCTGGTGCCGCCGGCCAGGGCCTGGTCGGTGGCGCCGTAGTTCGCCGGGACGACGACGGTCCGCGCGTCGATCCACTGGGCCTTGGCGCTGCCGAGGTCCAACTGCGAGGCGGCGGCCGGGTTCTGCGGCAGCAGGTAGCCCTCGCGGCCGCCGAGGATCCACACCTCCTTGCCGTTGACGGCGAAGTCCAGCGACTGGTCGGCGGGCAGGTCCTTGTCGTTGCCGTTGTGCAGGATGTAGCTGAGGCTGGTCGCCCCGGGGGCGAGCGGCACCTCGAAGACGGCGCCGAAGGCGTCGCGGCGCACCGGCAGCAGCGGCTTGCCCCAGTCGGTGGGGGCGGCGGCGCCGGTCCAGTCGTGCAGGCCCCAGCCGTCGTAGGTGCCGTCGGCCCGGTTGTAGTGGATGACGGCGGTGTTCGCGGGCTGGGTGTTCGCCGGGCCGGGGTTCGTGGTGCGGACGGTCGGGTCGCCCTGCTTCAACCACACCTCGCCGCCGCTGCCCAGGTCGAGGTGGCGGTCGGCGTCGACGTCCTTGACGCCGTTCTTCTCCACGACGAAGCCGAGGTCCGAGGCGCCGGGCTTGAGCCGCACGTAGGCGAAGGCGCCGTACGCGTCCCGCCCGGTGAAGGGGTGCCCGGCCGGCCAGGTGGTGCCCTCGCCGTCGGCGAGGTCGCCCCAGGCGTACAGGTTCCAGCCGTCGTAGTCGCCGTCCGGCCGGTTGTAGTGGACGACGGCGTACGGGCGGGCGCCGGCGGTGGGCACCGGCTGGGGAGCGGGGGTGCCGGTGGTGAAGCTCGCGGTGGTGGAGCGCAGGTGGCCGCTGGAGTCCTGGAGGACGGCCTTGTAGCGCACCACCGTGCCGGGGGCGGCGGCGCTCAGGTCCTGGGTCACCGCGAAGAGTCGTCGGCCGTCGGAGCCGGACGTCCCGGTGTCGGCGGTGCCGAGCGTCCGCCACGGCCCGTTGCCGGTCTGCGCGGCGAACGTCACGCGGTTGAAGCCGCCGCCGTCCGCCTTCGCCCCGATCGTCACGAGCCCGGTCGAACCGTCCGCCGGCGGTTGCACCGACAGCTGCGGCGCGGCGGCGACCGGCGCGAGCCGGGCGCCGGCCTTGAGGACGACGGAGGACAGCGCCGGAACGGTGACGGTCACCTTGCGGTCGGCGCCGCTGGTGAGCCGCGGTCCGGCCGCGGGGTAGACCGGGTCGAAGCCCATCCCCGCGGAGAAGGTGTCCAGCGTGACGGTCTTCGCCTCGGTGGCGTTGTTGACCGCCACCAGGTACTCGACCTGCTGCCCGGCGTCGATCCGGGAGAAGGCGTACACGCCCGGGCCGTCGGCGGCGTAGCGCTGGATCTGCGCCCCGTCGGCGAGCGCCGGGTTGTCGCGGCGCAGCTTCGCCAGGCCGGCGATGCCCTGGTAGAGCTCGCCGCCCTGCCCGTACCGGTCGGCCGCCCCCGAGGGGCCGCCGAGCACCCGGTCGGCGTTGTAGGAGGGCGTCTTCGAGGCGAACATGTCCTGCCGGGCGTCCTTGTCGCCGCCCGCGCCGGTGAAGCCCTGCTCGTCGCCGTAGTAGACGACGGGCTGGCCGCGGGTGAGGAACTGCAGCTCGTTGCCGAGCCGGTCCTTCTTGAGCAGGGTGGCGTCGTCGGCGCCCGGGTTGTCGGCGAGCAGGAAGGAGCCGAAGCGGCCCATGTCGTGGTTGCCGAGGAAGGTCGGCAGCTCGTAGGCGTCGGTGTCGGCGCCGGTGTAGCGGTAGTCCTGGCCGTAGACGTCGGCGAGGTCGCGCGCCGAGCCGCCCTGGGAGACGTACGAGCGGGCCGCGCCCTGGAACGGGAAGTCCAGGGTGGCCTGGAGCTTGCCCTTGGTGACGTAGGGCGAGGTTACGGCCGGGTCGCCGGAGTAGACCTCGCCGAACATGAAGAACTTCCGGTTGCCCTGCTTGGTGGCGAAGTCCTTGAGCGCGGGCGCCCATTGCTGCCAGAAGGCCATGTCGACGTGCTTGACGGTGTCGATCCGGAAGCCGTCCACCCCGGCGTCCTTGACCCACTGCTGGTAGACCTGCTCGAAGCCCTTGACCACCCGGGGGTTCTGGGTGTCCAGGTCGTCCAGGCCGTTGAAGTCGCCCTCGGTGGCGGACTCTCCGACGAAGGTCGAGTCGCCCCGGTTGTGGTAGAGCGCCGGGTCGTTGAGCCAGGACGGGGTCTTGGCGGTGGCGTCCGCGGGCTTGCGGAAGACCGGGGTGTAGGGGAAGGAGTCCTTGGTGATCTTCGGCCAGGGGGCGCCCGCGGCGGCGATCGCGGTCTCGTCGACCGGGTTGCCGTCCGCGTCGAGGGTCGGGTAGGCGCCGGTGGAGCGGTAGGAGTGCTGCTGCTCCGCGTCGTCGATGACGTCGGCGGTGTGGTTGGTGATGACGTCGAAGAAGACCTTGATGCCGCGCGCGTGCGCCTTGGCTATCAGTTCCTTGAGCTGGTCGTTGGTGCCGAAGTGCGGGTCGACCTGGGTGAAGTCGGTGATCCAGTAGCCGTGGTAGCCGGCCGAGGCGTCGGCCCCGCTGCCCTGCACCGGCTTGTTCTTGAAGATCGGGGCCAGCCAGATCGCGGTGGTGCCGAGGTTCTGGACGTAGTCGAGCTTCTGGATCAGGCCGGCCAGGTCGCCGCCGTGGTAGAAGCCCTTGTCGGTCGGGTCGAGGCCGTTGTCCAGCCGTCCGCCGGTGATGCCCCCGGTGTCGTTGGCGGTGTCGCCGTTGGCGAAGCGGTCGGGCAGGACGAAGTAGAACTGCTCGCGGGTGAGGTCGTGCCGTCCGGCGGTGGCCGCCAGGGCGGCGTCCGAGGGCGGGGGCGGCGGAGCCGCGGCGAGGGCCGCGGGGGCGCCGCCGAGGGTGGCGGCGGTCAGCGCGGCGGCCAGCAGGACGGCCGTGCGGCCGGGTCTGCGGGCGGGTCCGCGGGGAGGACTGCTCCGTCGGGGGCGGAGCGGCGTATCGGCCACTGAGGGGCTCCCTTAGGGGAAGGGGCGATCGATTTCCCAGGAAGCTAGCGGCCTGCAATCCGTTTCAGCAAGATGCAGAAAGCGTTTCGTCCCGGGAAATTCCAGGCCACCGGCCCGCCCGGCCACCCCGGTTACGCTCGAACGGCCGAGCGCGTGACAATGGGACGTATGTCCGTCCCACCGGTAAGCACCAGACCCGACCGCACCCCCTACCCCGGTGGGATCCGCCCCCTACCCCTGGAGGGGGACAGCCGGTGAAGAATCCACTTCCAGAGGATGAGCAGACGGCTACGAGTGGTCTGGCAGACTTCTCGTCCATGGGGGAACCGACCGAGATCCAGCGAGGCGACGCCCGGCGCGCCGACGCGGCCCGCGGTGGCGGCTCCGAGGCGACCGAGGCCACCCCGGCCCGGCTGCCCGAAGGAGCCACCCGTGCCGCCCAGTCCCGCACCGCCGCCCTGCGCGGCCGCATCCGGGACCAGCGGCGCTCACCCGCCCGGCCGCGGATCTGGTTCGAGCTCGCCCTGATCGGGATCAGCTACTGGCTCTACTCCCTCGTGCGCAACGCCGTCCCGGAGCAGGAAGCGATAGCCCAGAAGCACGCACGCTGGATCTGGGACCTGGAGAAGGACCTCGGCATCGCGGTCGAGCGCTCGATCAACCACGCCGTGGACAGCGTCGGGTGGCTCATCACCGGGATGAACTACTACTACGCGACCCTGCACTTCATCATCACCATCGGTGTGCTGGTCTGGCTCTACCGCAGCCACCCCGGCCGCTACGTCGCCGCCCGCACGGTGCTGTTCGTCACCACCGGGATCGCCCTGGTCGGCTTCTACTTCTTCCCGCTGGCCCCGCCGCGGCTGATGACCGACGGCGGCTTCATCGACACCGTGCAGGCCCACCACACCTGGGGCTCGTTCGCCTCCGGACCCGCCGCGCACGTCTCCAACCTGTACGCGGCGATGCCCTCGATGCACATCGGCTGGTCGATGTGGTGCGGTCTGACGATCTTCTTCCTGGCCCGCCGGACCTGGGTCCGGGTGCTCGGACTGATGTACCCGGCGGCCACCCTGGTGGTCATCATCTCGACCGCCAACCACTTCTGGATGGACGCCGTCGGCGGCGAGATCTGCCTGACGGTCGGCTTCCTGGCCGCCCGCTGGCTGTACCACGAGTGGGTGTACAAGCTGCCGCGGGTGCCCGCCCGGGAGCAGGCCGAGGAGCCGGTCACCGTGCCGGAGCAGTGGAGCGAGCCGGCGGTCGGCGCACGGCGCTAGGGCCTGTCCGGCGGCCGAGGGACGAGGGACGAGCCACCAGGAGGGGCCCCTGATCCAGGGGCCCCTTTCGCGTACCCGCCGACCCCTCCCGACCGGCCTCGCGCGCTCCGGTCGGCTCCCGCGCTCCGGTCGGACTCAGGCCGACCCGTAGAACAGCCGGTCCACCACCGCCCGGGCCCGCCGGGTGGTGCGCCGGTAGTCGTCCACCAGCTCCCCGCTGTGCCCGGCGCCGTACCCGAGGTAGCGGGCCACCCCGGCCAGCTCCCGGGCCTCCCCGGGGAAGCTGTCCCCCGGCCGCCCGCGCACCAGCATCACCGCGGAGCGCACCCGGGAGGCCAGCACCCACGCCGCCTCCAGCACCTCCGCGTCGGCCGGCTCCACCAGCCCGGCCCCGACCGCCGCCGCCAGGGCGGCCCTGGTCCGGGTGGTCCGCAGGCCCGGCACCTCGTGCCCGTGCCGGAGCTGGAGCAGCTGCACCGTCCACTCCACGTCCGCCAGCCCGCCCCGGCCGATCTTGGTGTGGGTGGTCGGGTCGGCACCGCGCGGCAGCCGCTCGGCCTCGATCCGCGCCTTGATCCGGCGGATCTCCACCAGGTCCCGCTCCGGCACCCCGGTCCCCGGGTAGCGCAGCGGGTCGATCAGCTGCCGGAACCGCGCGCCCAGCTCCTCGTCCCCGGCCACCGGCTCGGCCCGCAGCAGCGCCTGGCTCTCCCAGGCGTGCGACCAGCGCCGGTAGTACGCCGCGTACGAGGCCAGGGTGCGCACCAGCGGGCCGCTGCGCCCCTCCGGCCGCAGGTCGGCGTCGACCAGCAGCGGCGGCTCGGTGGACGGCGCGGCCAGCAGGGTGCGCAGCTCGTTGCAGACCGCCTGGGCCGCCCGGGCCGCGTCCTGCTCCAGCGAGCCGAGCAGCGGCTCGTGGACGAAGAGCACGTCCGCGTCCGAGCCGTAGCCCAGCTCGTGCCCGCCGAAGCGGCCCATCGCGATCACCGCGATCCGGGTCGGCAGGTCCCCGTGCTCGGCCTCCCAGCCGGCCACGCAGGCGCGCAGCGCGCCCTGGAGGGTGGCGGCGTTGAGCGCGGTCAGCGCCTCCCCCGCGACGTCCAGCGCCTCGGCCGGGTCGTCGCCGAGCCGGCCCAGCACGTCCGCGGCGGCCGTCCGGAACAGCTCCCGGCGGCGCACCGAGCGGGCGGCGGCAACAGCGGCGGCGGCGGACCCGGCCCGGCCGACGGCGGCCAGTATCTCCGACTGGAGCGCCGCCCGGCCGCGCGGCACCGGGCCCTGCGGGTCGCCCAGCATGGCCACCGCCTCGGGGGCGCGCAGCAGCAGGTCGGGGGCGAGCCGGCCGGCCGACAGCACCCGGGCGAGCTGCTCGGCGGCGGCGCTCTCGTCCCGCAGCAGCCGCAGGTACCAGGGGGTGCGGCCGAGCGCGTCGGAGACCTGGCGGAAGTTGAGCAGTCCGGCGTCCGGGTCGGCCGACTCGGCGAACCAGCCGAGCAGCACCGGCAGCAGGGTGCGCTGGATCGCGGCCTTGCGGCTGACCCCGGAGGCGAGCGCGCTGATGTGCCGCAGCGCGGCGGCCGGGTCGGTGTAGCCGAGCGCCTCCAGCCGGGCCCGGGCCGCCTCCGGGGTCAACCCGGCCGCGCCGGGCGGCAGTTCGGCGACGGCGTCGAGCAGCGGCCGGTAGAACAGCTTCTCGTGCAGCCGCCGCACCTCCACCGCGTGCCGCTTCCACTCGCGCTGCAGCGCGGCCACCGGGTCGGAGCGGGTGTCGTCGTTGATCAGCGCGGCGAGCGAGCGGGCGAGCCGGCGCTGGTCCGCCTCGGCGGTGGGCATCAGGTGGGTGCGGCGCAGCCGGTGCAACTGGATGCGGTGCTCCAGCGAGCGCAGGAAGCGGTACGCGGTGTCCAGCGAGGCGGCGTCCGCCCGGCCGACGTACCCGCCGCGGGAGAGCGCGGCCAGCGCCTCCAGGGTGTTGCCGCTGCGCAGCGCCGGGTCGGTGCGGCCGTGCACCAGCTGGAGCAGCTGGACGGAGAACTCGACGTCGCGCAGCCCGCCCGGGCCGAGCTTGAGCTGGCGGTCGACCTCGGGGGCCGGGATGGAGTCGATCACCCGGCGGCGCATCTGCTGGACGTCGGTGACGAAGTTCTCCCGGGCGGCGGCCTGCCAGACCATCGGGGCGAGCGCCTCGACGTACGCGGCGCCGAGCTCGGCGTCCCCGGCGACCGGGCGGGCCTTGAGCAGGGCCTGGAACTCCCAGGTCTTGGCCCACCGCTGGTAGTAGGCGAGGTGGCTGGCCAGGGTGCGCACCAGCGGGCCGTTGCGGCCCTCCGGGCGCAGGTTGGCGTCCACCGGCCAGATGGTGCCCTCGCCGGTGGTGTCCGAGCAGAGCCGGGTGAGCGCGGCGGCCAGCCGGGTGGCGGCCTTGACGGCCGTGTGCTCGTCCACGCCCTCGCGCGGCTCGGCGACGAAGATGACGTCCACGTCGGAGACGTAGTTGAGTTCGCGGCCGCCGCACTTCCCCATCCCGATCACCGCGAGCCGGCAGGCCGCGGCGGCCTCCGGGTCCTGCTCGGCGGCGAGGTCCAGGGCGGTCTGGAGGGTGGCGCCGGCCAGGTCGGCGAGTTCGGCGGCGGTCTGGGCGAGGTCGGTGGTGCCGGTGAGGTCGCGGGCGGCGATGGCCAGCAGGCAGCGCCGGTAGGCGATCCGCAGGGCGTTCTCGGGGCTGCGGCCCGCGCCCCCGACGCCCTCGGCGAGGGCGCGGCGGAAGTCCGCCGGACCGGGGTGCATGTCGCGCAGTTCGAAGGTGACCAGCGCGTGCCAGTCGTGCGGGTGCCGGGCCAGGTGGTCGGCGAGCGCGGTGGAGACGCCGAGCACGCCGAGCAGCCGGTCGCGCAGCGGCTTGGAGGTGGTGAGGGTGTCCCGCAGGGTGTGCCGCTCGGCCTCGTCGGCGGCCTCCACCAGCCGGGCCAGGCCCAGCAGCGCGAGGTCGGGGTCGGCGGTGGCGCCGAGCGCGTCCAGCACCACCGGGTCGTCGGCCAGGCCCTCCAGCCCGGGGCCGTCCAGCAGCCGCACCGCCTTCGCGGGATCGGTGAACCCGCGCCGGACCAGCCTGATCTCGGGCCGGCTGACCCGGCTCCCGGCCCGCTGTTCCTCCACCGCCATCGGCCCCTCCATCCCGTCCGCCAAGGGGGCCCGCCCCCGCAGGCAGGTTACGCTCACCGGCGGCCCCGCGCCGGGCGTGACCACCGGGCGGACCGCCCCCGTGACGACGGCCCCGCCGCGGCCCGGGCGGGCGACGGCGGGGCCGGAAGAGGTCGGAGCCGCAGCTCACCGCAGGTGCTCGGAGCGCCTGCTCAGAGCACCTGGAGGTTCTTCCGCAGCTCGAACGGGGTCACCTCGGAACGGTACTCCTCCCACTCCTGGCGCTTGTTGCGCAGGAAGAAGTCGAAGACGTGCTCGCCCAGGGTCTCGGCGACCAGCTCGCTGCGCTGCATCAGGTCGATGGCCTCGCCGAGGTTCTGCGGCATCGGCTGGATGCCGAGGGCGCGGCGCTCGGAGTCGGTCAGCGCCCACACGTCGTCGTCGGCGCCGGGCGGGAGCTCGTAACCCTCCTCGATGCCCTTGAGGCCGGCCGCGAGGGTCACGGCGTAGGCGAGGTACGGGTTGCAGCCGGTGTCCAGGGAGCGGACCTCGATCCGGGTGGAGCCCTGCTTGCCCGGCTTGTACATCGGCACCCGGATCAGCGCCGAGCGGTTGTTGTGGCCCCAGCAGATGTACGAGGGGGCCTCGCCGCCGGCGCCGGCGGTGCGCTGGGAGCCGCCCCAGATCCGCTTGTAGGAGTTCACCCACTGGTTGGTGACGGCGGCCGTCTCGGCGGCGTGCCGCAGCAGGCCGGCGATGAACGAGCGGCCGACCTTGGAGAGCTGGTACTCGGCGCCGGACTCGTGGAAGGCGTTGCGGTCGCCCTCGAAGAGCGAGAGGTGGGTGTGCATGCCGCTGCCGGGGTGCTCGGAGAACGGCTTGGGCATGAAGCTCGCGTGCACGCCCTGCTCCAGCGCGACCTCCTTCATGACCAGGCGGAAGGTCATGATGTTGTCGGCGGTGGACAGCGCGTCGGCGTAGCGCAGGTCGATCTCCTGCTGGCCGGGGGCGCCCTCGTGGTGCGAGAACTCGACCGAGATGCCCATCGACTCCAGCATGGTGATGGCCTGTCGGCGGAAGTCGTGGCCCACCCCGCGCGGGGTGTGGTCGAAGTAGCCGGACTGGTCGGCCGGGATCGGCGCGGTGCCGTCACCGGGCAGGTTCTTCAACAGGAAGAACTCGATCTCGGGGTGGGTGTAGAAGGTGAAGCCCTGTTCGGAGGCCTTCTCCAGGGTGCGCTTGAGCACGAACCTGGGGTCGGCGTAGGAGGGCGAGCCGTCCGGCATCAGGATGTCGCAGAACATCCGCGCGGTGCCCGGGGTCTCCGAGCGCCACGGCAGGATCTGGAAGGTGGTCGGATCCGGCTTGGCGATCATGTCGGATTCGTACACCCGGGCGAATCCCTCGATCGCCGAGCCGTCGAAACCGATGCCCTCCTCGAAGGCCTGCTCCAACTCGGCCGGCGCCACCGCCACCGACTTGAGGAACCCGAGAACATCGGTGAACCACAGCCGGACGAACCGGATGTCACGCTCCTCGAGCGTCCGAAGCACGAACTGCTGCTGCTTGCCCATGGGGACAGTCTCACCTCTGCTCTTTACGCTCGTGTTACGCCCGGGAGGCACCCGGAAGACCTCGTCGAGCGGTTGCCCCCATCATGGCCGATCCCCGCGCGACACGGCAGGGCCGACCCCCGAGGAGTCGTCCCCACGGGACATTGCGTCAGTTAGACGATTAGACTTCGGACCATGCCCAATCTCCGTCTCGCCCTGAGCCAGATCGACCCCTGGGTCGGTGACCTCGCCCGCAACAGCGAAGAGGTGGTGCGCTGGACCAAGCAGGCCGTGGAGGCCGGTGCCCAGCTGGTCGCGTTCCCCGAGATGGCCCTGACCGGCTACCCGGTCGAGGACCTCGCACTGCGCGGCTCCTTCGTCGAGGCCTCGCGCGGCGCCTTGGTGGAGCTGGCCGGCCGGCTGGCCGACGACGGGCTGGGCGAGGTGCCGGTGGTGGTCGGCTACCTCGGGCGCTCCGACCACCCCTCGCCGCGCTTCAACCGCCCCGCCGGGTCGCCGCAGAACTGCGCCGCGGTGCTGCACCGGGGCGAGGTGCTCACCCGCTTCGCCAAGCACCACCTGCCCAACTACGGCGTGTTCGACGAGTACCGCTGGTTCGTCCCCGGCGACCAGCTGCCGGTGCTGCGGCTGCACGGGGTGGACGTCGCCCTGGCGATCTGCGAGGACATCTGGCAGGACGGCGGCCGGGTCACCGCCGCCCGCGAGGCCGGGGCCGGCCTGCTGCTGGTCGTCAACGGCTCGCCGTACGAACGGAACAAGGACGACCAGCGGCTGGAGCTGGTGCAGCGCCGCGCCGCCGAGGCGGGCTGCACCCTGGCGTACGTCAACATGGTCGGCGGCCAGGACGAGCTGGTCTTCGACGGCGACTCGATCGTGGTCGGCGCGGACGGCGAAGTCCTGGCCCGCGCACCGCAGTTCGAGGAACACCTGGTGCTGCTGGACCTCGACCTGCCGGCCGCCGGCAGCGACCACACCGACGGCCTGCTGCTCAGCGACGGGCTGCACCTGGTCCGCACCGAACTGAGCGACGAGCCGGCCCCGGTGCCCGCCGGCCGGCCCGCCGCCGACATCGCGCCCCGGCTGTCCGACGAGGCCGAGATCTGGGCCGCGCTGGTCTCCGGCACCCGGGCGTACGTGGTCAAGAACGGCTTCCGCTCGGTGCTGATCGGCCTCTCCGGCGGCATCGACTCGGCCCTGGTGGCCGCGATCGCGGTGGACGCGCTCGGCGCCGACCACGTGCACTGCGTCTCGATGCCCAGCCGCTACTCCTCCCAGCACTCCCGGGACGACGCGGCCGAACTGGCCCGCCGCACCGGGCTGCACTTCCGGACCGTCTCCATCGCCCCGATGTTCGACGCCTACCTGGGCGCCACCGAGCTGACCGGCCTGGCCGAGGAGAACCTCCAGTCCCGGCTGCGCGGCACCCTGCTGATGGCGATCTCCAACCAGGAGGGGCACATCGTGCTCGCGCCCGGCAACAAGAGCGAGCTGGCGGTCGGCTACTCCACCCTGTACGGCGACTCGGTGGGCGCCTACGGCCCGATCAAGGACGTCTACAAGTCACTGGTCTTCCGCCTCGCCCGCTGGCGCAACGAGGAGGCCGAGCGGCGCGGCGAGGTGCCGCCGATCCCGGAGAACACCATCAGCAAGCCGCCGTCCGCCGAACTGCGGCCGGACCAGGTGGACGCCGACTCGCTGCCCGACTACGACCTGCTGGACAGCGTGCTGGAGCGCTACATCGAGGGCGACGAGGGCCGGGACGCGATCGTCGCGGCGGGCTTCGACCCGGCCGTGGTGGACCGGGTGGTCCGGCTGGTCGACACCGCCGAGTACAAGCGGCGCCAGTACCCGCCGGGCCCGAAGACCTCGGTGAAGAACTTCGGCCGCGACCGCCGGCTGCCGATCACCAACCGCTGGCGGCGCGGCTGACCGGGCGGCTAGGGCGTGTCTGACACGCCCTAGTTGTAGGTGAAGGCGGCGGCCACCGCGAGGTGGTCGCTGCCGTCCCGGGGCAGGGTGCGGGAGTCCACCGGCCGGAGCCCGCCCTTGCTCATGATCTGGTCGATCCGCGCCATCGGGAACGCCGCGGGCCAGCTGAACCCGAAGCCGTCCCCGGCCGCGCCCTGGGCCGAGCGCATCTGCGAGGTGACCGGCGCCAGGCTGCGGTCGTTCATGGTGCCGTTGAGGTCGCCGAGCAGCAGGACCTTCTTCACCGGCTCGGCCTGCACGGCGTCGCCGAGCGCCTGGGCGCTGATGTCCCGCTGGTGGACGGTGAACCCGCCCTCGGCCTTGAGCCGGACGGACGGCAGGTGGGCGACGTACACCGCGAGCGGGCCCTGCGGGGTGGTGACCTGGGCCCGGAACGCCCTGGTCCAGCCCATCCTCAGGTCCACCGGGGTGACCCCGTCGATCGGGTACTTCGACCAGAGCCCGACCGTCCCCTCCACGGAGTGGTACGGGTACGCCGCGGCGAGCCCGCTCTCGTACTCCCGCAGCTGGCTGCCGGCCAGCTCCTGGAGGGCGACGATCTGGGCGTTCGAGGCCACCAGGCCGCGGATGGTGCCCGGCACGTCGGTGTTGCCCGCGGCGACGTTGTGGCTGACCACCGTCCAGTCGCCCTTGCCGCCGCTCTTGTCGGACAGCAGCCCGCCGAACAGGTTGACCCACAGCACGGCGGGCACCAGCAGGGCGATCAGGGCGGTGGCGGAGCGGCGCAGCAGCGCGGGCACCAGCAGCACCGGGACCGCCAGCCCCACCCAGGGCAGGAAGGTCTCCAGCAGGCTGCCGAGGTTGCCGACGCTGTTCGGCACCCGGGCGTGGAAGCCCAGCAGCACGGCGGTGAGCAGGGCCAGCAGGGCGATCAGCAGTCCGCGCCGCCAGGTGCCGCTGCCGCGGGCGTCCCGGCCCCAGTGCCGCAGGCCGAGGAAGCCGCCGCTGCGGCCGGCGTCCGCGCCCGCACCGCCACGGGACGTGGTCCGTTCGGTGCTGTCCGCCTGCGCCATGCCGTGGCTCCCGTCGCTCGTGCCGTCGCCGGTCCGTCGTCCGGTCCGTGGGGGTACGGGCGCGGTGCCGGACTGGTGCCGGTTTGATCGGTGACCCGGCTCAGCCTATGCCGGGACAGACGTGCGGCCCCGGGAGCGGGTTCCGGCGTGGCCCGCTTTGGTGAGCCAGGCCACGTCGGACACGAAGGAGTGAACCTCAGCGCCGCGCGATGCCGTCGAGCACGGAGTCGACCAGCTGGCGGGACAGGTCCGGGTCCTCCAGGTCGGTGTCGTCCGAGAGGACGCTGCGGTAGAGGATCGGCCCCATCAGCAGGTCGCCGAGCAGCTCCACGTCGAGGTCGTCGCGGATCAGGCCCTCGGCGACGGCCCGCCGGATCGCGAGGATCCCGACCTCGCGGCGCGGCTTGATCACCCGCTCCCGGTAGGCGTTGTGCAGCTCCGGCAGGGCCTGCATCTGGCCGAGCGTCGCCTTGAGCACCCAGCGGGTGCGCTTGGCCAGGCCCCGCCGGCGGATGTAGTCGACCATCGCGATCAGGTCCTCGCGGGCGCCGGCGCCGGTGGGGGCCGGGATCGGCTCCTCCAGCCGGCTGACCAGGTCGACCAGCAGGGCCTCCTTGTTGGGCCAGCGCCGGTAGATGGTCGCCTTGCCGACGCCGGCGGCGGTGGCGATGCCCTCGATGGTGAGTTCGGACAGCGCCTTGCCGTCGGCCATCAGGTCCTCGACGGCGGTGAAGATGGCCTGCTCGGCGGCCTCGCTGCGGGGCCGGCCGCGGCGTACCGCCGCGCAGGCCTGCCCGGTGTCGGCGCTCGGCGTGTCCGTCCTCATCCCCGCTGCCTCTCGCTCGCTGGTCCCGGGCGCGCGGGCGCCGCGGTGGGTCCGTCGGTCCGGGCCGGGCGACCCCGTCCAGGACCTGGGCCCTGCCGGTCGGGGGCACCGACCGGCAGGGCCATTGTCGCTCAGCCGTCCGCAGGTCAGGCGGCCGCGGCCGCCCGAGGCTGGTCCTGCTGCCCGGGAACCTGCCCGCCCGGACCGCCGGGGACACCCGCGGGGGCGGCGGTGCGGCGCGGGAGCAGGAACCAGGCGACCAGCGCGCCGACCAGCGAGATGCCGACCGAGAGCGAGGCCACCACGTGCATGGCGTGGATGAAGGCGTCGTTCGCCGGGCCGATCAGCCCGTCGGCCAGGCCGCCGGGGACGTGCTCGACGAAGGCCCGGGTGGACTCCAGCGACTCGGCGGCCCGGTCCAGGTTGGCCCCGGCCTTCTCCTGCACGGCCTGGGGCAGCTGGTGCAGCGGGCCGGTCATCCCGTCGCGGTAGACGGTGGAGAGCACCGCGCCGAGCACGGCGACCCCGAGCGAGCCGCCGACCTGGCGGAAGGTGTTGTTGACGGCCGAGCCGGCGCCGGCCTTCTCGCGGGGCAGCGAGCCCATGATCGCGACGGTGACCGGCGGCATGACGTGGGCCATCCCGGCGCCCATCACCAGGCCGAGCACGACCAGCACCCAGATCGGGGTCGTCGCGGTCAGCACGGTGTAGCCGAGGAAGCCGAGCGCGACCAGCACCATGCCGCCCGCGGCCGTGGCGGCGACGCCGAGGCGGTCGACCACCAGCCGGGCCCGGGGGGCGAACAGCAGCTGGGCGGCGGCCAGCGGGAGCATCAGCACGCCGGCCTGGAGGGCGCTGTAGCCGCGCACGCTCTGGGTGTAGAAGACGCCGAAGAAGGAGACGCCCATCAGCGCGAAGAAGATCACCGCGACGACCACCACCGAGGCGCTGAACACCTTGTTGCGGAACCAGGTGACGTCCAGCGCGGGGAACTGCGTGCGGCGCTCGAACCAGACGAAGGCGGCCAGCGCGAGCACGCCCAGCAGGGTCGGGCCCCAGGCCGCGAACGCGGTGAAGTCGGCCAGCTCACCGCCCTTGATGATGCCGTAGATCAGCGCGACCAGGCCGATGACCGACAGCAGCACGCCGACCGGGTCCATCCGGCCCGGGTTCGGGTCCTTGGACTCGGGGACCAGGACGGCCATCGCGATCAGCGCGACGATCACGATCGGCACGTTGACCAGGAAGACCGAGCCCCACCAGAAGTGCTCGATCAGCACGCCGCCGGTGATCGGGCCGATGGCGATGGCCAGGCCGACCGCGCCGGCCCAGATGCCGATCGCCTTGGGCTGCTCCTCGCGCTCGAAGACGTTCATGATGATCGCCAGCGTGGCGGGCATCGCGAGGGCGCCGCCGACGCCCATCAGGGCGCGGTAGCCGATCAGCTCGCCGGGCGAGGCGGCCATCGAGGACAGCAGCGAGGCGATCCCGAAGACCACCATGCCGCCGAGCAGGGCGCGCTTGCGGCCGAAGCGGTCGCCGAGCAGGCCCGAGGTGAAGAGCAGCCCGGCGAACACCAGGGTGTACGAGTTGATCGCCCATTCCAGGTCGCTCTGGGTGGCACCCAGTCCGACCGGGGCGGGGGTCGCGATGGTCTTCATCGCGACGTTGAGGATCGAGTTGTCGAGCACGACGACGAGCAGGGCGAGCACCAGGGTGCCCAGGATCGCCCAGCGCCGGCGGTGGATGGCTTCCGGCACGCGGGGTGGCGCGGCTGCGGTGGTCATTGGTCTTCCCGTCCGTGTTGGCATGGCACTGGCGGGCATTTGCGAGCCGCTTGCGTCTCGTAACCCCCTGGACCAGAGTAGCGGCCAATACGATACGAGACGAGTCCGTTTCGTAAAATGGAAGCAAAGTCCGAGGGACGCGAGGGGCCGGTGTGGCGTGGATCGCACCCTGCCGACCGCACCCCTCTTTGCGCTCACGCCGGGGCGTGCAAGCATGGAGGTGATCCGGGGACGCCGTACGGCGCCACGAGACGACAACCCTTCAGGAGTCCGTTCGATGAACGCTTCTTCGCCTTCGCCTGCCCAGAACCAGGCGTCGACCGCCGGCCTCTACGGCGGGGTCACCAACCGCCGCGTCACCGTCCGCGACCTCGCCACCGCCAAGCAGCGCGGCGAGAGGTGGGCGATGCTCACCGCCTACGACGCCCTCACCGCGGGCGTGTTCGACGAGGCCGGGATCCCCGTCCTGCTCGTCGGCGACTCGGCCGGCAACTGCCACCTCGGCTACGAGACCACCGTGCCGGTGACCATGGATCAGATGGTGATGCTCTCCGCCGCCGTCGTCCGCGGCACCCAGCGCGCCATGATCGTCGCCGACCTGCCGTTCGGCTCCTACCAGGAGTCGCCCGCCCAGGCCATGCACAACGCGGCCCGGCTGATGAAGGAGGCCGGGGTCGGCGCGGTCAAGCTGGAGGGCGGCGAGCGCAGCGCCCGCTCCATCGAGCTGCTGGTCGAGGCCGGCGTCCCGGTGATGGCCCACATCGGCCTCACCCCGCAGTCGGTGCACGCCCTCGGCGGCTACCCCGTCCAGGGCCGCGGCGACGAGGCCGCCCACCAGCTGCTCCGCGACGCCAAGGCCGTCCAGCAGTCCGGCGCCTTCTCCGTGGTGCTGGAGGCCGTCCCGGCCGAGCTGGCCGCCCAGGTCACCGAGCAGCTGGCGATCCCCACCGTCGGCATCGGCGGCGGCCCGGAGACCGACGCCCAGGTGCTGGTCTGGACCGACATGGCCGGCATGACCGCGGGCCGGGTGCCCAAGTTCGTCAAGAAGTACGCGAACCTGCGCGGCGTCCTCGGCGACGCCGCCCGCGAGTTCGCCGAGGAGGTCCGTACCGGGGCCTTCCCGGCCGCGGAGCACAGCTTCCACTGACGGACGGCTCCCCCGCCCCTGCTCCGAGCCGCTCGGAGCAGGGGCGCTGTCATGCGGCCGAGGGCCGTGACAGCGGGCTGACAGCCGGGGCGGGCGGGCGACAGGGGGCTGACAGCCGGGGCGGACAACCTGGGGGCATGACAGGAATCGCGACCGCCCCGAACACGCGGGGAACAGCCGGGAACGCCGTCGAGGTCCACGGCATCGTCAAGCACTTCGGCACCACCAAGGCCCTCGACGGCGTCGACCTCACCGTCCGCGAAGGCACCGTCCTCGCCCTGCTCGGCCCCAACGGCGCCGGCAAGACCACCCTGGTGCGGGTCCTCTCCACGCTGATCAAGCCGGACGCCGGCAGCGCGTTCGTCGGCGGCTACGACGTCCTGCGCCAGCCCAAGCAACTGCGTCGCACCATCGGCCTGACCGGCCAGTACGCCTCCGTGGACGAGCTGCTCTCCGGCTACGAGAACCTCTACCTGATCGGCCGGCTGCTCGACCTCCCCAGCCGGGAGGCCAAGGCCCGGGCCGCCGAGCTGCTGGAGCGCTTCTCGCTCACCGACGCCGCCAAGCGGATCGCCAAGACCTACTCCGGCGGCATGCGCCGGCGCCTCGACCTGGCCGCCAGCATGATGGGCCGCCCCCGGGTGCTCTACCTGGACGAGCCCACCACCGGCCTGGACCCGCGCACCCGCAACGAGGTCTGGGACGAGGTGCAGCGGATGGTCGCCGAGGGCAGCACCGTGCTGCTGACCACCCAGTACATGGAGGAGGCCGAGCAGCTCGCCGACGAGCTGACCGTCATCGACCGGGGCAAGGTGATCGCCGCCGGCGGCGTAGCCGAGCTCAAGGCCAAGGTCGGCGGCCAGATCCTCCAGGTCCGCCCCGCCCACCCGGCCGAACTGCCGGAGATGGCCCGCTGCCTGCACGAGAACGGCGTCGCCTCCGCCACCTTCTCCCCCGACGACGGCCTGCTCGCGGTGCCGCTCACCGGCGAGGAGCAGCTCACCGCCGTGATCGGGGTGCTCGGCGGCCGCGGCTTCGCGATCGCCGGCATCGACACCAAGGTCCCCAGCCTGGACGAGGTCTTCCTCGCCATCACCGGCAAGCCCGCCGCCGACGCGACCGCCGCGGCCGCCGACGCCCTCGTCAAGGAGCCCGTCGCATGACCACCGCCACCCTCACCCCCGCCGCGCTCCGGGACCCGGCGGCCGACGAGACCCGGATCGGCCCGGCCGCCACCCTGCGCCACATCGGCGCACTGACCCGCCGCAACCTGATGCGGATCAAGGCCGACCCGGAGTCGATGTTCGACGCCGTGCTGATGCCGATCGTCTTCACCGTGCTGTTCGTCTACGTCTTCGGCGGCGCCATGATGGGCGGCGACCAGGACAAGTACAAGCAGTTCATGATCCCCGGGCTGCTCGGACAGACCGGCATGACGCTGGCGCTGGCCGTCGGCACCGGCCTGAACACCGACTTCCAGAGCGGGGTGATGGACCGCTTCCGGACCCTGCCGATCGGCCGGGCCTCCGTCCTGCTCTCCAAGATCGTGGCGGAGACGCTGCGGGCCCTGCTCTCCTCGCTGATCCTGCTGACCTTCGCCTTCATCCTCGGCTTCGAGCTCAGGACCGGCGTTCCGGAGCTGCTGGCCGCGGTCGGCCTGTCGCTGGTGTTCGGCATGTCGATCGTCTGGATCTCGATGCTGCTGGGCATGTCGATGAAGAGCGCCCAGGCCGTCCAGGGCGTCTCCATGCTGGTCCTGATGCCGATGCAGTTCGGCAGCTCGATCTTCGCCCCGACCAGCACCATGCCGGGCTGGCTCCAGGCCTTCACCAAGGTCAACCCGCTGTCCGCACTGGCCGACGCCTCCCGTGCGCTGCTCAACGGGGAGGGGGCGGTGGCCCACCCGGTGATGATCGTGCTGATCTGGTCCGCCGCCTCGACCGCGATCTTCGCCCCGCTCGCGGTGGCCCGCTTCCGCAAGCGGACCTGAGCGGGCCGGGGACGAGGGCCGGGCGGCGACCGTGGACAGGACGCCGCCCGGGACGAACGGGCGGTCGGCCGGTGACCAGGGGACGGGCACCGGGCGACCGCCCTCCGGGCGTCTCAGGCGAGCAGCTCGGACAGCATCGCCTGGGTCTGCTCCGGAGCCATCGCCTCGCCCACGGCGTACGCCGCCTCGTACGCGGCGTCGCCCAGCAGCCCCCGCAGGGCGGCGGACGACCGCTCCCGCTCCACCTTGTCCAGGTAGCCGCCCTTGGGACCGTTCAGCCCCTTGTGCGCGCCGAGCAGCACCACCGCCCGCCGGGCCCGCTCCAGGTCGCCGTCCCGCTCCGCGAAGGAGCGCAGCACGCCGATCACGGCCGGCACCACCATGACCGTCATCTGCTCGGCGAAACCGGCCGCCATGGTCACCGAGAGGAGCATCCGACGACCCTCGCACAGCAGGGCGAGCCCCGCGTCCGGATCCCCGGCCCGAGCCGTGATCCAGCCCCGGGTGCTGACCAGCAGCCCGCCCACGACACCCGGCATGAAGCCGCCCATGCCGACCCCCTCCAGCGCGTCCAGCCCGTCCAGGGCCTGCTGGAAGTCGCCGCGCTGGGCGTGGAGGCCGCTGAGCGTCAGGTGGCCGATCAGCAGGGCACCGGTGGTGGACTCGTTGAGGCCCGTGCCGTCGATGGCGGCCAGCGCCTCCCGGACGATCCGCTCCCCGCGCTCCGTGTCCTGCTCCAGCAGGGCGCTGCCCAGGCTCACCCGCAGCATCGGCACCTCGTGCGGCGCGCCCAGCTCCTCGGCCAGCCGGATCGCCCGCTCGTACGCGTCGGCGGCGCCCCGGGAGTCACCCCGGATGGCCAGCGACTCACCGCGCACCGCCAGCGCCTGGGACACCCCCCAGAGGTCACCGGCCTCCTCGAACAGCTCCAGGGCGCGCAGACCGTCCCGGACGCCCTGCTCCTCGCCGTCCGGCCAGTCGTTCAGCATCCTGGCCCGGACCTGGAGGGCGAACGCCAGGTCGTACGGGTCGCCGTACAGCTCGCAGCCCCGGACCGCGTCGTCCAGCAGGCTCTTCATCAGCTCCAGGCGGCCGGCCAGGAAGGCCGCGAACACCCGCATCAGCGCCGGGAACCGGTAGGCCTGCGGCAGCTCGGTGGTGTAGGTGTCCAGCAGCCGCTCCGCCGTCCGGACCGCACCGGCGTCGCCCAGGATGTCCAGGTTCCCCTCGAACATCCCGAGCAGCAGGAACATCGCGACCAGCCGGCGGGCCTCCTCGACCACCCCGTCGGGCATCGGCAGGTCGTACGAGAGCACGTTGTGCTCCAGCGGCACCGGCGCCGGGGCGTCCGGGCCGAACGGGTCCGGGCCGAGCGCGGCGATCGCGGTGTACCAGCCGCGGGCCTCCAGGCTGTAGCCGCGCAGCGACCAGTACCAGCCCAGGCCGACGGCGATGACCAGCGCCTGCTGCTCGTCCGCGAGGTCGATCGCCCGGCGCAGCGCCGCCCGGATGTTGTCCTGCTCCCGGTCCAGCACCGTCAGCCAGTGCAGCTGCCGCGGGCCGTGGATGTTCTGGTCGGCGGTGGCGACCAGCGCGCGGAAGTGCGCCAGGTGGCGGGCGCCGGTGGCGTCGCGCTCGGCGGCGGACTCGGCGAGCCGCTCGGTGGCGTACTCGTGGATGGTCTCCAGCATCCGGTAGCGCGGCTGGACGCCGTCGTCGGCCAGATCGGCCACCAGCAGGGACTTGTCGACCAGGGAGAGCAGCAGGTCGGCGACCTCCACGGCGACCACCTCGGTGCCGTCGGCGCAGATCGGCTCGGCGTCCTCCAGCTGCCAGCCGCCCGCGAACACCGAGAGCCGGCGCAGCACCGCCCGCTCCCGCTTGCCCAGCAGCTCCCAGCTCCAGTCGACCACCGCGCGCAGCGTCTGCTGGCGCGGCAGCAGGGTGCGGCTGCCGGCCGTGAGCAGGGCGAAGCGGCCGTCCAGGCGGTCGGCGATCTGCCGGGCCGTCATCACCCGCAGCCGGGCGGCGGCCAGTTCGATGGCCAGCGGCAGGCCGTCCAGCCGACGGCAGATCTCGGCGCAGGCCTCCGGGTCGCTCTGCGGGTCGAAGCCCGGACGGGCGGCCGCCGCCCGCTCGGTGAGCAGCCGCAGCGCCACCGGGTCGGGCAGCGGCTCGACCGGCACGACGGTCTCCCCGGGGACGCCGAGCGGCTCACGGCTGGTGGCGACCACGGTCAGCCCGGGGCACTCGGCGAGCAGCGTGTCCACCAGATCGGCGGCGGCCTGGATCAGGTGCTCACAGTTGTCCAGGACCAGCAGCATCCGGCGCTGGCCGCAGTACTCGACCAGCCGGCGCACCGGGTCCTGGGCGCGCTTCTCCATCACCTCGGCGACCATGCTGCTGGCGTGCAGCACGATCTCGCGCATCCCGAGCGCGGAGACCACGGCGGCCGGAACGGCCTCCGGGCTCTCCAGCGGGGCGAGTTCGGCCAGCCAGACGCCGTCCGGCCAGTGCCCGGCGGACTGTTCGGCGCGACCGGCCTCGACCGACAGCCGGGTCTTGCCGGAGCCGCCCGGACCGGTCAGGGTGACCAGCCGGCTCGTCGCCACCAGGCCGCGCAGGGCGGTGAGATCGCCCTCCCGGCCGACGAAGCTGGTCAGCCGGCCGCGCAGGTTCCCGGTGGCGCGCGGGAGTTGGGGCGCCGGGGCCAGGAGCTGCGGCTCGTGCGGTCGGACCGGGGCGGCGACCGGGGGCGCTGCCGGGGTCGGGGTCGGGGTCGGCTCGGACGAGCTGAGCAACTCGGCGTAGTAGTCCCGGAGTTGACGGCCGGGGTCGACGCCGAGCTCGTCCGCCAGGGCGCGCCGGGTGCGCTCGTAGTGGCGCAGCGCCTCGGCGGTACGGCCGCTCCCGTGCAGCGCCCGCAGCATCAGCAGCTGCAAGGGCTCGTCCAGCGGCTGCCGTTCGCACAGCTCGGCCAGTTCGGCGACCAGCTCGGCGGCCCGGCCCAGGCCGAGGTCCGCGGTTATCCGGTGCCGGCGGGCCTCGTCCCGCTGGGCCTCCAGCCGGGCTGCCGCGGCGGCGCGGTCGGGCAGGTCGGCCAGCGCGGGACCGCGCCACAGCGCCAGGGCGGCGCGCAGCCGCTCGGCGGCCAGCGCGCTGTCACCGGCGTCGAGGGCGTGCCGGCCCTCGGTGCTCAGCCGCTGGAAGTCGGCGAGGTCGGTGGCCGGCTCGGCCAGCCAGTACCCGGCCGGCCCGGAGCCGACCCGCTCCCGGCCGATGGTGCGGCGCAGCCGGCCGACCAGGGTCTGCAGGGCCGCGGAGGAGTCCTGCGGTGGCTCGGCGTCCCACACCTCGTCCACCAGCAGGTCGGCCGGGACCGGCCGGCCCTGCCGCAGGGCCAGCGCGGTGAGCAGCGCCCGCAGCCTGGCCCCGCCGAGCGGGACCGGCGTGCCGTCGTCGTGGTGGGCCGTGGTGGTACCGAGGATGCCGTAGTGCACCGGACCATTCTGGTCGATGGACGGCGGCGCGGCCGCACAATTGTGCCGTCCCCTCCCCCGGCCCCGGGGCGCGTCGGAACCGGACGCCTCCCCTCGGACGTTCACCCTGGGCGGCTTGTCCGGCCACCGGCCCGCCCGGCATGATCGGTCCCAGCCGGTATCCCCCTTCCCTCTGTCCACGGAGCACCCACAGATGACCTTCGCCGCCACGCCGCGCTCCCGCAGCGAGGACCGCCGGATCAGTCCGGTGTTCTGGGTGCTCCTCGCCACCCTGGGCACCTCCGCCTGGGCGGTGTACTCCGGCTACGGCAACGCCTCGTTCGGGGTGTTCCTGTTCGTGGTCTCGGGCTGGATGGTCTCGCTCTGCCTGCACGAGTACGCCCACGCCCGCACCGCCCTGCACGGCGGCGACATCACCGTCGGCGCCAAGGGCTACCTCACGCTCAACCCGCTGAAGTACGCCAACATCCTGCTCAGCTTCGTGCTGCCGATCATCTTCGTGATCCTCGGCGGCATCGGCCTGCCCGGCGGCTCGGTCTGGATCGAGCGCAGCCGGATCCAGGGCCGGCTCAAGCACAGCCTGATCTCGGCGGCCGGCCCGCTGGTGAACCTGGTGATCGGGGCGGCCCTGCTGATCCCGGTCGGCGCCGGGTGGCTGGACAACCCGGGCTTCTCGATGGAGTGGCACGGCGTCGACTGGCCGTGGCGCTACACCCCGCTGGCCTGCGCTTTCGCCTTCCTCGGCCTGCTCCAGGTCAGCGCCGCGATCCTCAACCTGCTGCCGATCCCCGGCCTGGACGGCTACGGCATCGTCGAGCCCTGGCTGTCGTACAAGACCCGGCGCGCGGTGGAGCCGTTCGCGCCGTACGGGCTGCTCGCGGTGTTCGCCCTGATGTGGCAGCCCCAGGTGCGGAGCCTGCTCTTCGACGCCGTGTTCGCGGTGATGCACCTGTTCGGCGTGACGGACGACAACTTCGCGGCCTACGGGCAGCTGCTGTTCCGCTTCTGGGAGAGCTGAGCGCCCCGGGGGCGCTGGTGAGGTCGGCGGCCGCTCAGCCCTGCTCGGCCGCCGCCTCGGCGATCTTCGCCTTGCGCCGGTTCAGCCACAGCACGTTGCTCGCCACACCGGCCAGCGGGAGCCAGATCAGCCCGATCCAGAAGCCCTCGACCATCGAGACCACGGCGGCCGCCAGCGCGAGGACGACGACGAGCAGGGCGAAGAGGGACGTGCGAGGCATGGCGCGGAGCTCCTAGGACCGGGTGCGGACGGCCGGGGTCGGCCGCCACCCATTGTCGCCGACCTCACCTCCGGAGCGGGTCCAGGGGTGAGGTCGACACGAACCTCCGACTGCTACACGTCGGTGATCCGCAGGCCCGCGTGGGCCTTGTAGCGGCGGTTGACCGAGATCAGGTTCGCCACCAGCGCCTCCACCTGGTGGGCGTTGCGCAGCCGGCCCGCGAAGACGCCGCGCATGCCGGGGATCCGGCCCGCCAGGGCCTGCACGACGTCGGTGGCGGCCCGCTCGTCGCCGAGCACCATGACGTCGGTGTCGATCCGCTCCACCGACTCGTCCTGGAGCAGCACCGCCGAGAGGTGGTGGAAGGCTGCGGTGACCCGGGAGTCCGGCAGCAGGGCGGCGGCCTGCTGGGCGGCGCTGCCCTCCTCCGGCTTGAGCGCGTAGGCGCCCTGCTTGTCGAAGCCGAGCGGGTTGACGCAGTCGACGACGATCTTTCCGGCGAGGTCCTCGCGCAGCGCGGTCAGGGTGGCGGCGTGGCCGTCCCACGGGACCGCGATGATCACCACGTCGCTCTCCCGGGCGACGGTGGCGTTGTCGGCACCGCGCACGCCGAGGCCCAGCTCGGCGGCCGAGGCCTCGGCCCGGGCGGCGTCGCGGGAGCCGATGATCACCTGCTGGCCGGCCTTGGCCAGCCGCAGGGCCAGGCCGCGTCCCTGGTCGCCGGTGCCGCCGAGGACACCGACCACCAACTGCGAGACGTCCGGCAGCTCGTGGGCCGGGTTTGTCGCTGAATCGAGGGAAGTCATGGGCCGATCTTCCCAAACCGCGGGCCCGGCGCGACATCCTGGCCCGCATGGACGCAGTGAGAGTTTCGGCACTTCGTGAACGACTCACGGGCACCGGCTGGTTGGAGGCGGTCGGCGGCTTCGCCGGTGCGCTGCGGCGCTCGGTGGACCGGCGCGGGGCCGGTGCGCTGCTGCTGGTCGGCACCGAGGCGTACGAGCCCTGGCACCTGGCCGCCCACCTGGAGGACGAGGCCGCCTGGTCGGCCGTCCCCCGGCTGGCGCCCACTCTGCTGCGGCACGCACCGCCCGCCGCCGCCCCGGCCCACCTGGCGCACGGTCTGCGGCGGCTCGCCGAGGCCGGGCGCGGCGCCACCGTGCTGGTGGTGGCCCCCGGCGCGGCCGGTGCCCCGCTGCTGGAGCGGGTGCAGGACGCCCGCCGGCAGGGCGCGACCGTCCTGGCCCTGGAGGGCGCCGACCCCACCACCCCGGCCGGTCCCACCGACCTCGCCGACCGCGCGGGTCTCGCCGACCTCGCGGGTCTCGCGCACGAGCGGCTCGCCGTCGGCACCGCCGCCGAGGAGCCCTTCGACCTGGCGCAGCACCTGGTCAGTGCCGCCGCAGGACAGCCGGTCGGCCGCCGCTCCGCCCTGGACCGGCTGGCCGACCTCGCCGGCCGGCTCACCTCACCGCCGGCGTTCACGCGCTGGTGATAAATCCGTTGCGGGCCGGGAACCGACCGTCCGAGGATGGTCGTTCGTGAACGACGACGAACCACCGCCCGTCAGTCGGGCGCGCGCCCTGCTGCGCTCGCTGGCGCCCGACCTGTCCCCGTGGCGCGCCTCCCGCGACTTCCGCTACCTGTGGACGAGCGGCTGCGTCACCAGCTTCGGCAGCTTCCTGACGTACGTCGCCGTTCCGATGCAGATCAAGGAACTCACCGACTCCTCCTTCGCGGTGGGCCTGATCGGCGCCGTCGAACTCGTTCCGCTGATCGTCTTCGGCCTCTGGGGCGGCGCCCTCGCCGACGCCCTGGACCGCCGCAGGCTGGTGCTGCGCTCCGAGGCCGCGCTCGGGCTGCTCGCCGGGCTGCTGCTGCTCAACGCCCTGCTGCCGCACCCGGTGCTCTGGCCGATCTACCTGGTCGCCGCCCTGGTCGCGGCCTGCGACGGGCTCCAGCGCCCGGCGCTGGACTCGCTGCTGCCGCGGGTGGTCGCGCACCAGCACCTGTCGGCCGCCTTCGCCCTCAAGTCGCTCTACCACAACGTCGCTTCGGTGGCCGGTCCGGCGCTGGCCGGTGTCGTGGTGGCGGTGTCCGGGGTGCAGACCGCGTACGCGCTGGACGTGCTGACCTTCGCGGTCTCGCTGCTGCTGCTCGTCCGGATCAGGGCGGTGCCGCCGGCCACCGGCGCCGAGCGCCCGTCGATCCGGGCGGTGCTCACCGGCGTGCGGTACGCGTGGAGCCGCAAGGACCTGCTCGGCACCTACGCGATCGACCTGTGCGCCATGCTGTTCGCCTTCCCGGTGGCCGTCTTCCCGTTCCTGGCCTCGGACTTGGGCGCGGACTGGGCGCTCGGCCCGATGTACGCCGCCGCCGCCGTCGGCGGCCTGCTGGTCGGTGCGACCAGCGGCTGGACGTCCCGGGTGCACCGGCACGGACGGCTGCTGGTGGCCGCCGCGGTCGGCTGGGGCGCGGCCATGACGCTGGCCGGACTGTCCGGCAGCGTCTGGGTGGTACTGCTCGGGCTGGCCCTGGCCGGTGGCGCGGACGAGATCAGCGGGATCGCCCGCTCCACCATGTGGAACCAGTCCATCCCGGACGAGGTACGCGGCCGGATGGCCGGCGTCGAGCTGCTCAGCTACTCCGTCGGGCCCCAGCTCGGCCAGGTCCGGGCCGGCACCATGGCCGGCCTGATCGGCGTCCGCGCCGCCGTCTGGACCGGGGGCCTGGCCTGCGTCGCCGGCGTCCTCGCCCTCGCCGCCGCCCTCCCCCGCCTGCTCGCCTACGACGACCGCACCGACCCGCACACCGCCGCCGTCCGCGCCGAACACGAACGCAACGCCCTCGACACCCCCGCCCCGGCCTGACCGCCCCGGAGCGGCCGGGCTATTGCGCCCCGCCGTCCTTGGGGCGGTCGTCCCAGCGCGGGTCGTTCTGCCACTCGCGGTTGCGTTCGTTCGCGATGTCCAGGGCGTGGGCGGCCTCCTCGCGGGTGGCGTAGGGGCCGAGGCGGTCCTTCGCGGGGCACTCGGGGCCCTCCTCGACCTTGGCGTGCTTGATGCAGTAGAACCATTCGCCGGGTCGGCCGGTCGGCTTGCGGTGGAATCCGAGGGGCATCGCGTTCTCCCGTCCAGACATGGGGGTCGGTACCGATCATTCCCCGGGCGGGGCCGCCGTGCACACCGCGCGGGAACCGCCGGGTGGCGGCGGGGGCGGCGACTAGACTCGCCGGCATGGCTCTCGTACCCGGCATCCAGTCCCCCACCCGCAAGGTCCCGGCGCACATCGCGCGCCCCGAGTACGTCGGGAAGCCCGCCCCGACGCCGTACACCGGGCCCGAGGTGCAGACCGCCGAGACGATCGAGAAGATGCGGATCGCGGGCGGGATCGCGGCCCGGGCCATGGAAGAGGCGGCGAAGCTGATCGCCCCCGGCGTCACCACCGACGCGCTGGACGCCGTCGCCCACGCGTACATGTGCGACCACGACGCCTACCCGTCCGACCTCGGGTACCGCGGCTTCCCCAAGTCCGTCTGCACCTCCGTCAACGAGGTGATCTGCCACGGCATCCCGGACTCGACCGTGCTGCAGGACGGCGACATCGTCAACATCGACGCCACCGCCTACATCCACGGCGTGCACGGCGACCTCAACGCCACCTACCTGGTCGGCGACGTGGACGAGGAGTCCCGGCTGCTGGTCGAGCGCACCCGGGAGTCGCTGAACCGGGCGATCAAGGCGGTCAAGCCGGGCCGTCAGATCAACGTCATCGGACGGGTCATCGAGTCCTACGCCAAGCGCTTCGACTACGGCGTGGTGCGGGACTTCACCGGACACGGCATCAACACGTCGTTCCACTCCGGCCTGATCGTCCCGCACTACGACAGCGAGCGGGCCACCGAGGTCATCAAGCCCGGCATGACGTTCACCATCGAGCCGATGCTCACCCTGGGCACCTACGACTACGAGATCTGGCCGGACGGCTGGACGGTCGTCACCAAGGACCGCAAGCGCACCGCCCAGTTCGAGCACACCCTGGTGGTCACGGCGGACGGCGCGGAGATCCTCACCCTGCCGTAGCCGTGCCACCCGGTGGGCGCCGGATCAGCCGATCAGCCACTGCTCCTCGGCGACGGCGCCCACCTCGGTGCAGGCGTCGGTGAGCACGTCCAGGACGCGCAGCGGGTCCGGCAGCGGCAGTTCGGGCCCGCGCAGCCACCGCACCTCGGAGCCGTCCGGCAGCGCGGCGGGCGGGAGCAGGGTGTACGAGCCGCGGCAGTGCCAGCGCAGGCCGGGGTGCTCGGACACGGTGTCCGGGGTGGAGTCGAGGGCACTGTCCCACCACTCGTCCTCGTCCTGGGGGGTGCCGCGGGTGGCGGTGAAGAAGAGGTAGCGGTCCTCGCCGACGGCGGCGACCGGGCCCTCGACGCCCAGCGCGGTCAGCCGCTCCAGGGCGAGCCGGCCGGCCTCGGCGGGGACGTCCAGGACGTCGTGCACCCGGCCGGTGGCGGTGACGAAGTTGGCCTGGGGGTCGCGGGAGAGCCAGCGGGAGAGCTGCTCGGGGTCGGTGGTGGCCTGGGTCTGCCAGGCGAAGGAGACCGGGTGCCGGGCCGGGGCCGGACAGGCCACCCGGTCGCAGGAACAGCGGTAGCCGGCCGGGTGGGCGGCGGGTGCGAGCGGGAATCCGGCGCGCACGGCGCCGAGCAGCTGTTCCAGTCTGGCGGCCGGGTCCGCGCCTCCCGGGCGGGCCCGCTCACGGTCACGCTTCTGCCACCAGGTCGTCCACCTGCTGCCGGCTTCCATCGTGCCCCTTCCGCGCAACTGCCGTGCCTGGTGCGACACAGCGTTCGACGTACCACTCGGACGCAACGCGCGGCATCCCCCGCTGCTTCCCGGGGCGGTGCTCGGCCCTGCTGTCCGCGCCCCGCCGACCGCGGCCGGGGTCACCGGACGGCCGACGCCCGGGTCTCGGTACGCCTGTCGCGGCAGCACGCTGTCCGCGCCGGTGACGGCCGGAGGGCACACTGACTCGCGCCTCGCCCGGCCCGTACGGGGCCCGCTGACCCGGGGTGGACCCCGGGGGCGTACAGGAAAGGATAGGGGTGCGCGGGGCCTGCGGATGACCGGGGGCGGTGCCTCTCCGGTCACACCCCGGCCACGAGGGCCACACTCCGGGCACCCGGCCGTCACCGTGCCTCCGCTCCCGGGTGCTCCCGGCGTGGCCACCCCGTGGAGGTGAGACCCTGGAGGGGTGAAGAGCGCGGACACCGAATTCGTCGGCGGGCCCCTGGACGGGACGGTCCTGCCGATCCCGCTGGGGCCGATGCTGGGCGTGCCCAAGAAGTACAAGGTCCCGGTCCCCGCGCAGGGCGACTCCCCCGCGCGCACACTGGTGTACGTCCGGAGCAAGCAGGTGCGGGGGCTCAGCTGGTTCTGGCGCTACGAGTACGACGAGGCGGCCTCCACCGGCGCCGGGCCCACCGGGTCCGCGGAGGCGACCGGACCGACGGAGCCGGCCGGCCCCACCGGACCCGCGGACTGACCGGCCGCCCGTTCCCCCTTCGCCCTCCCCGGGAGGTCGGCATGGCCAGGACGGTTCCGCACCCCGAACGGCACGGCAGGAGCCGCGCGCGGGCTGCCGCCCACCACAACCGGCAGGTCGCCTGGGTGACGGGTGCCCTGCTGCTGGTGGTCTGCCTCTACAGCGTCACGATCGGGCCCGACGGCTGGCTCTGGTTCGGCTGGGCGGTGCTGCTGCTCGCCTGCGTGGGCCTGTTCCTGGTCCGCCCCTGAGCGGCGGCACCGCCCGGGCCACCGGCCTGCGCCGGGACCGGCCCCCGCACCGGTCAGTCATCCTCGGCGAGGACGAGGTACAGCTTCTTGCGGGCCTCGGTCAGCACCGCCAGGCCCTTGGCGCGCTGCGCCTCGGTGCCGGTGCGCATGACCTGCTGGACCGCCTGCTCGACCGCGACGAGCGCCTGGCCGACCTCCTGGACGGCCTCCCAGTCGACCTCCCGGCCGGCCTCGGCCCACGGCTCCGCCGGGCCGGCCTCGGCCTCGGCGCGGCCCCGCTCGGTGAGCGAGACCAGCCGCTTGCCGCCGACCTCCTCCGCCGTGATCAGGCCCTCCTCCTCCAGCAGCTGGAGGTTCGGGTAGATCGAGCCGGGGCTGGGCCGCCAGGCCCCGTTGGTCCGCTCGGCGATCTCGGCGATCATCTCGTAGCCGTGCATCGGCCGCTCCTTGAGCAGCGCCAGCAGCGAGGCCCGGACGTCGCCGCGCCGGGCCCGGCCGCCGCGCCGCCCGTGCGGGCCGCCGCGCCGGCCGCCGTGGCCGCCGAAGCCGTGCCCGAACGGGCCGCCCATCGGCCGGCCGGGGCCGCCGCCGCCGAACGGCGGGCCGAAGCCGCCGAAGGCCGCCCGCCCCTCGAAGCCGCCGGGGCCCTCTCCGGGCATCCCCCGGAACTCCGGACCCGGACCGCGACGGCGTCCGCCGCCGCGCGGGTCCTCCGCGCGAAATCGCATTCCTGAGCGCATGGCGCCCACCTCCTCGATGGTTCCTTCGGTTCCGTCGAGACAGTCGAGTCACTGTCTCGATAGTTCGACGATATATCGGTGACTGTCGCTCGTCAACGGATACCGACACGGTTGCGACAGACCGCGCGGGCCCGGGCGGAACGGATACGGTGACGGGCATGGCCGGTGAACGAGACCTTGCGACCCTGCTGCGCGGGATGCGCCCGCAGCTCAACCCGGGGCGGTACGTCTACTGCACCCTCCCCGCGAAGGTGCCCGCCGGCATGCGGCCGGTGGTGACCGTCGCCGAACCCGAAGGGGTGACGGTGGTGGTCACCCAGGAGGAGGCCGACGCGCTCGGGCTGCGCTACGAGTACGTGGCCGCCTGGATCACCCTGCAGATCCACTCCGCACTGGAGGCCGTCGGACTCACCGCGGCCGTCGCCGGGCGCCTCGCCGAGCAGGGCATCAGCTGCAACGTGGTGGCCGGCTTCCACCACGACCACCTGTTCGTCGCCGCCGACGACGCCGACCGCGCCGTCCGGGCACTGGAACAGCTCTCCGCCGACTCCGGCTGACCGTTCCCACCGGCCCGCCCCGCCGGCCCGCCCCGCCGGACGGGCCCGCCGGGTGGCCGCCGCCGGGCACGCCTTCGAGACTGGAGGGAGCCGCCCCGCCAGGGCCGGCCCCCACCGGAAGGAGACGGCCGCCATGGCCATCTGCGTCACCTGCGGCAACGACTACTGGCTCGCCTTCGAGATCAGGACGGTCACCGGCGACACCTACACCTTCGACAGCTTCGAGTGCGCGATGGAGAAGCTCGCCCCCCGCTGCGAACACTGCAACGTGCGCATCGTGGGCCACGGCGTCGAGGTGGCCGGCATGTTCTTCTGCTGCGCCAACTGCGCCCGCGTCAACGGCGGCCTCGGCGAACAGATCCGCGACGCCGTCGGCACCCACCCGGCCTGAACCCGGCCCCGCGACGCGCGAAGGTCCCGCGACAACGCGAAAAGGACGACGCGAAAGGCCCTCCGACCCGTTGCGGGTCGGAGGGCCTTCGGCTGTTCGAGGGGCGGAAGAGTCGGCCTGTACGCCGGGTTCTGTCACCCGGGTTGCTCGCGCGGCCCGGGGAGACGGCCATCCATCTAGGGCTGCCGTTGCCGACAGCCTCGTGCGGTCTACCCGCGAGCTCGGGCGAGCAGCCCTCGAACACTCGCGCACGGTGCCCGAGGGCACCGATCTTGACCTTGCTCCAGGTGGGGTTTACCTAGCCGGCCGGGTCACCCCGGTCGCTGGTGGTCTCTTACACCACCGTTTCACCCTTACCCACGCGCCGAAGCGGTGGGCGGTCTGTTTTCTGTGGCACTGTCCCGCGGGTCACCCCGGGTGGGCGTTACCCACCACCCTGCTCTGTGGAGCCCGGACGTTCCTCGGCGGGTCAGGGACCCGTCGCGACCGCCCGGCCGACTCTTCCGCCGTAGTGGTCATGGTAGCCGCTCGGGCGGAGCCTCCCGAACACCGGGCCGGGCCGCCGGCGGCTCGCCGCCGAGGCGGGCGGCCACCCCCGCGGCGGTCCGGTCGGCCCAGGCGCCGGTGGTGACCAGGCCGAGGACGAGGACGGCGCCGCCGAGGCCGACCAGGATCCACCAGCCGGCGTGGCTGGCCGGGGCGAAGCCGGTGGCCATCGGGCCCACCACGGCCGAGGTGACGACCGTGCCGATCACCGCGACGCCCAGCGACTGGCCGACCTGGCGGCTGGTCGAGGCGACGGCGGCGGCCACGCCCGCCTGGGAGCGCGGCATGCCGGAGACCGCCGCGTTGGTGATCGGCGCGTTGACCAGGCCGAAGCCGAAGCCGAACAGCGCGTACGCGGCCAGCAGCAGCGCGGCCGAGGAGTCGGCGCTGAGCCGGGTGAGCAGCAGGCCGCTCGCCGCCAGGCCCAGCCCGGCCACCACCAGCGGCAGCCGCGGGCCCCGGCTGCCGACGATCCGCCCGGACAGCGGCGCGCAGACCAGCATCATCCCGGCCATCGGCAGCGTCCACAGGCCCGCCTCGACCGGGCTGTAGTGCCGGACGTCCTGGAGGTAGAGGGTGTTGAGGAAGAGGAAGCCGCCCAGTGCCGAGAACGCGCAGACCGCGGTGACGGTGGCCCCGGTGAACGGCGCGCTGGCGAAGAAGCGCGGGTCCACCAGCGGCTCGGCGACCCGCCGCTCCCAGAGCGGGAAGGCGATCAGCGCGGCGACCGCGGCCGCGGCGAGGGCCAGGATCACCGGGGAGGTCCAGCCGTTGCCCGGGCCCTCGATGATCGCGGCGGTGCCGCAGCCGAGCAGGACGATCATCAGCAGCTGTCCGACCGGGTCGAGCCGGCGGGGCCGCGGCGCGCGCGACTCGGGGACGTAACGGTAGGTCAGCAGGATGGCGACCAGGGCCACCGGAACGTTGATCAGGAAGATCGACGGCCAGCCGGCGCCGTCCACCAGGAAGCCGCCGAGCAGCGGGCCGAGCGCCATCGAGATGCCGACCACGCCGCCCCAGACGCCGATCGCCCGGGCCCGTTCCCTCGGGTCGGTGAAGGTGTTGGTGATGATCGACATCGCCACCGGGTTGAGCATCGAGCCGCCCACCGCCTGCAGGGCCCGGAAGGCCACCAGCCACTCCAGGCTCGGCGCCAGGCTGCACAGCAGGGACCCCAGGGCGAAGCAGGCCAGCCCGATCCGGAACACCCGCCGGCGGCCGAAGCGGTCGGCCACCGAGCCGAACAGCATCAGCAGCGAGGCCAGCACCAGGGTGTAGGCGTCGATGATCCACTGCAGGCCGGAGGCCGGGGCGTCCAGGTCCTTCTGGATCACCGGCAGCGCGATGTTCACCACGGTGTTGTCCAGGCCGACGATGAACAGGCTCAGGCAGCAGATCGCGAGGACCAGCAGCCGGCGGCGGCGACCGGTGTCCGGCACGGCGGGTGACGGGGCAGCGGGTCCGGCGGCGGGTGCGACGGGAGGCTGGGCATCGGGCACGGACCGATCCTCCCACCCCGGGCCGGGTGAGGGGGGCTCAGACCGCGGCGAAGCGGACCGTACGGGTGGCCGGATCGGCCCGGGCGAGGCGGACGTCGATCACCCGGCCGAGCGGGAGCGGCGGCCCGCCCCCGGTGCCGTCGGCGGCGTCGCAGCGGGCCCGGACGGCGGGCTCGCGCAGCTGGACGACGCCCGAGCCGGGGCGCTTGCCGTCCACCTCGATCACCACCGCCGAGAACTCCTCGCCCTCCCGCCCCACCAACAGCTCGGCCTCCACCAGGTCCACGCAGGCCCGTTCCACCTCGGCCGCCCGCCGGTCCCCGCTCGCCATCAGCGCCGGTACGGCCGGCAGCGCCTCGCGCGCCCAGTCCGGCACGTCCTCGCCCGCCGCGACCGCCGCGCACACCTCCTGGGCGAAGCGGTCGCCGAGCCGGCGCAGCGGCGCGGTGCAGTGCGCGTACGGGGCGGCCAGCGCGGCGTGCCCGGGCTCGGCGGGGGCGGGCAGGCCGCGGGACTCGTCGAAGGCGTGGTAGCCGGCGCCGCGCAGCAGCCCGGTGCAGGCGTTCAGGAAGGCGGCGTCCAGCGGCGCGTCCGGGTCCAGCGAGCGGATCAGCTCCGGGTACGGGAGGGCCTGCGGCCAGTCGACGTCCAGGGCGGCCGCGATCCGGCGCAGCCGCTCGTACGCGGCGGCGGGCGCGGCCGGCAGGGTGCGCAGCAGGCCGACGCCCGCGTCCAGCATCAGTTCGGCCGCGGCCATGCCGGTGAGCAGCGAGATCTGGGCGTTCCAGCCGTCGGCCGGGCTCAGCGCGCGGTAGCCGAGGACGTAGCCGTGCAGGGTCTCCTCGACCTCCTGCTCGGGCACCGGCAGGCTGATCCCGCCCCGGGCCCGCTCCTGCTCCTCGCGCAGCCGGCCGACGGTGGCGAGCAGGGCGAGCTGTTCGTCGGCGCCGCCGAGGTCCACGGCGCGCTGGACGGCGGCGTAGTCCAGTCGGCGGTGCGAGCGGACCAGGGCGCGGCGCAGGTCGGCCAGCACGACGGCGCCGTCGGCGTCCAGGTCCAGCTGCCAGAGCAGGGCCGGGCGGGGTTCGCCGGGCAGCAGGCTGGCGGCGTCCTCGGAGATCCGGGCGGGGTGCAGCGGGACGCGGTGGTCCGGGAAGTAGAGGGTCTCGACCCGGCGGCGGGCCTCGGCGTCGACGGCTCCGCCGGGGCGGACGAAGGCGGCGACGTCGGCGATCGCGTAGTGCACCCGGTAGCCGCCGCCCGGGCGGTGGGTCAGGTGCATGGCCTGGTCGAGGTCGCGGGAGCCGGGCGGGTCGACGGTGAACAGCGGCAGGTCGGTGGCGTCGTACTCCGGCAGCCGGGGGTGCCCGGCGGCCTCCTCCGCCTCCGCGAGCACGGCCTCGGGCCACTCGGTGTGGATCTCCAGGCGGGTGCGGAGCTCGGTGAGCTCGGTGTTGATCCGGGCGGAGTCGACGGCCTTGACGCGCAGTTTTCGGCGAGGCATGCAGGCCAGCGTAGGGCGGACCGGGAGGTTCCGGGCGCAGGCCCCCGGCGCGTCCGCCGGCGGCCCGCGCCCGTCGGGGGCCGCGCCCGTCGGGGCTCAACGGCCCAGGAGGGACCTGAGGTCCTTGGCGGCCAGGGCGATCGCGTCGTCGTAGCCGCCGGTGGCGAGCCGCAGCACGAAGGCCACGGCGTCGTCCGGGTGCGGGTCGGTGTAGGGCTCCGCGTTGTAGTCCAGGAACAGCAGCATCGCCTCGAAGGCGGTGCGCTTGTTCCGGTCGACCAGCGGGTGGTTGCGGGCCAGGCTCTGGCCGAGGGCGGCCGCCTTGGTCCACAGGTCGGGGTAGGCGTCGTCGCCGAACAGGGTGGCCTGCGGGCGGGCGATCGCCGACAGCAGGCCGCCGAGGTCGCGGACGTTCTGCGGGCCCCCGGCGAGGTAGGTGACGTCGTCGAGGTCCAGGTACTCCGTGGTCACAGGTCCTTCAACCTCTCCAGCGTCTCGGCGTTCCCGGCGCGGATCCGGGCCACCATCGCGGCCCGGCGCGCGGCCCTGTCCTGCGGGGCCGGGTCGGCGGGCGTCGGCGGGAGCGGGTCCGCGAGCGCCTCCGGGAGCTCGGACTGGCGGACCTCGAAGGCCAGTTCGGCCGTGTCCGCCTCCGTGGCCGACCCCGTCACGCGCACCCGGCCGGCCAGCACGGCCTCGGCCGCCGCCCGCACCGCGAACTCCAGCGCCTGCCTGGTCTCCGCGGGCAGGCCGGCGGGCAGGCGCACGGGCAGGGACTCCTCCTCGGCGTCGCCGTCGCCGGGCACCAGGTCCAGGGGTCGCATGGTCATCTCGTTCACTCTCCTTCGCCGGTCACCGTAGTGGGCAACGCCGGGCCGGCCCACCGAATTGCCGCCCGGGCGGGCCGGGGGCCGGAGGGGTGTAAGGGCTCGTACGGTGGGGTCGGGCGTTGCTTCACGGAGGGGGTGCGGGCGATGGACGCGGTCAAGGCGGCCGGGGGCGTGGTGTCGGCGGGGCTGGCGGTGACGGGGGCGCTACACGCGGTGTGGACGGTGACGCCCTGGCCGCTGCGGACGCCGGAGGAGTTCGTGGACACCGTGGTGGGCGCGGGCGAGGGGCCGCCGCCGCCGTCGGCCTGTCTGGTGGTGGCGGGGCTGCTGGGGACGGCCTCCTACCTGGTGGCGGCGGAGGCCGGGCTGCTGCCGGCGGCGGGCCCGCGGGGGTTGCGGCGGGCCGGGTTGCAACGGGCCGGGGTGCGGACGGCGGCCGGGGTGCTGCTGGCCCGCGGGCTCACCGGGCCGGTGGTGTTCGGGCGGCTCAGCGAGCGCTCGGCGCGGTTCCGGCGGCTGAACCTGCGCTACTACTCGCCCCTGTGCGTGGCGTTGGGAGCCGGAGCGGCCGCAGTAGGGTGGCGGGGTTCGTCCGCCACAGATTGTTGAGGAGTCCGCTGTGCTGGTGCTGTTGCCGCCCTCGGAGGGCAAGGCCGCGTCCGGGGACGGCGCGCCGCTCGCGCTCGACGGGCTGTCGCTGCCGGGGCTGACGGCGGCGCGCGGCGCGGTGCTGGAGGCGCTGGTGGGCCTCTGCCGGGGCGACGAGGACGCCGCCGCCGAGGTGCTCGGCCTCACCCCCGGGCTGCGCGGCGAGATCGCCAAGAACGCCGGGCTGCTCACCGCCGGGGCCCGCCCGGCGGCCGAGGTGTACACCGGGGTGCTGTTCGACAACCTGGGGCTGGCCACCCTGGACGCCGCCGCGTACGACCGCGCCGAGCGGGCGCTGCTGGTGTTCTCCGGTCTCTGGGGCGCGGTGCGGATCTCCGACCGGATCCCGTCCTACCGCTGCTCGATGGGCGTGAAACTCCCTGAGCTGGGGGCGCTCGGCGCGTACTGGCGGGGCGTGACGGCCGACGTGCTCCCGGAGGTGGCGGACGGGCTGGTGCTGGACCTGCGCAGCTCCGCGTACGCGGCGGCCTGGAAGCCGGCCGGCGAGGTGGCCTCCCGTACGGCGACCGTCCGGGTGCTCCAGGAGCGGAACGGCAAGCGCAGCGTGGTCAGCCACTTCAACAAGGCGACCAAGGGGCGGCTGGTGCGGGACCTGCTGGTCGCCGGGGCCGAGCCGAAGACGCCGGCCGAGCTGATGGACGCGCTGCTGGCGCTGGGCCACCGGGTCGAGCTGGCGGCGGAGGGCACGGCGCGCAAGCCGTGGCAGCTGGACGTGGTGGTCACCGAGGTGCACTGACCCCCCGGGTGGGGAGGGTCAGCGCAGGTGGGAGCTGTCGTTGAGCAGCCGCAGCGAGGCGTTGCCGTCCGCGTAGTACTGGACGGCGCAGATCGAGGCGGCGGACAGCTCCATCCGGTACATCGAGTCCGGCGGGGCGCCGAGCGCCAGCCGGACCAGGGTCTTGATCGGGCTGACGTGCGAGACCACCAGCACCGTCTTCCCCGCGTACCGGGCGAGGATCTTGTCCCGGGCGACGCCGGCCCGGTGGGTGAGGGTGGTGAAGCTCTCGGCGCTGCCGGTCGGCTTGGCCTTCGCGGAACCCAGCCAGGCCGAGAGGTCGTCCGGGTACCGCTCCTGCACCTCGGCGAAGGTCAGGCCCTCCCAGTCGCCGAAGTCGACCTCGCGCAGGCCCTCCTCGTACCGGACCTCCAGGCCGAGCCGGGCGGCGACGATCTCGGCGGTCTGCCGGGTGCGGCGCATCGGGGAGGCGACGACCGCCTGGACGCTGCCGCGCGCGGCCAGGGCCTCGGCGGCCCGCTCGGCCTGCCAGCGGCCCTTGTCGGACAGCTCCGGGTCGGTGCCGCCACTGCCGGAGAAACGCTTCTCCGGGGTGAGCGGGGTCTCGCCGTGGCGCAGCAGGACGAAGGTGGTCGGGGTGCCGAGGTCGGCCGGGGCGGCCCAGCCGGCCTTGGGGGCGGGGGGCTTCGGCAGCGGCTCCTCGGCCGTGGCGGCGGCCCCGGCTTCGGCCAGGGGCCTGGGCTCCCACTGGCGCCCGTCGCGGCCGGCGTCCATCGCCTCGTTGGCCAGCTTGTCGGCGTCCTTGTTCTTCTCGCGCGGGATCCAGGTGTAGCCGACCCGGCCGCGCGGGAAGACCGCGCGCGCCTCGGCGGCGAGCGGCTGCATGTCGGGGTGCTTGATCTTCCAGCGCCCGGACATCTGCTCGACGACCAGCTTGGAGTCCATCCGGACGTCCACGGAGGCGTCCGGGTCGAGCGCGCGGGCCGCCTTGAGCCCGGCGATCAGGCCCCGGTACTCGGCCACGTTGTTGGTGGCGTGGCCGATGAACTCGGCGGCCTCGGCGACGAGCTGCCCGGTGTCGGCGTCCCGGACCACCGCGCCGTAGCCGGCCGGCCCCGGGTTGCCCCGGGACCCGCCGTCCGCTTCGACGATGAAGCGCGCCGCCACCGGATCAGGCGCCCGAGTCGGCGGTGCGGACCAGGATCCGCCCGCAGTTCTCGCAGCGGACCACCTTGTCGGCGGGCTCGGCCTTGATGGCGTTCAGCTCGGTGATCGAGAACTCGGTGCGGCAGCCCTCGCAGCGGCGCTGGTAGAGCCGGGCCGCGCCGACGCCGCCCTGGGTCTCGCGCAGCTTGGCGTACACCTTCAGCAGGTCGGCCGGGATGACGGCGGCGACGGTCTCGCGGTCGCGCTTGACCTTGTCGGCCTCGCCGTCGATCTCGGCGAACGCGGCGTCGCGGCGGCCCTCGGCCTCGGCGAGGACGACGGTGGCGTGCTCCAGGCGGGCGGTCAGCTCGTCGACCCGGGTCTTGGCGCTCTCCTGGCGCTCCATGATCTCCAGCACGACCTCTTCCAGGTCGCCCTGGCGCTTGGCCAGCGAGCCGATCTCGTGCTGGAGGTTCTCCAGGTCCTTCGGCGAGGTGATCGCGCCGGAGTCCAGCCGCTGCTGGTTGCGGGCGGAGCGGGCGCGGACCTGCTCGACGTCCTGCTCGGCCTTGGTCAGCTCGCGGGCGGTGTCGCCCTTCTGGGCCTCGGCGGCGACGACGAGGTCCTTGAGCGCGGTGTGGTCGGCGGTGGCCTTGTCGATCTCGGCGTGCTCGGGCAGGCTCCGGCGCCGGTGGGCCAGCTGGTCGAGCTTCGAGTCGAAGGCCTGGAGGTCGAGCAGGCGGATCTGGTCGGCGGGCGCGGCGTTCAAGGGGAAAGCTCCTGTGGATCGGGTCAGGCGGTGAAGGACATGGGGGCGTGCGCGGTCCACGGGTCGGTGACCCGGTGGGAGACCTTGGTCTCCACGGCCCAGCCGTGCTGGTCGGCGACGGCCCGCAGGGCGCGCTCGGCCAGGCCGAGCCAGGGCCACTCGGTGGCCCAGTGGGCGGCGTCGACCAGCGCGACCGGCGCGGCCTCGGTGGCCTCGGAGGCCGGGTGGTGGCGCAGGTCGGCGGTCACGTAGGCGTCCACGCCGGCCGCCCGTACGTCGGAGAGGAAGCCGTCGCCCGAACCGCCGCACACCGCGACCCGGCCGATCAGCCGGTCCGGGTCACCGGAGACGCGCACACCGGCGGCGGTCGCGGGCAGACCGGCGGCGACCTGCGCGGCGAAGGCCGACAGGGTCAGCGGGGGCTCCAGCAGGCCGATCCGGCCGGTGCCGCGACGGCCCAGCGGGTCGGTCGGGTCCGGCACCAGCGGGCCGGTGACCCGCAGGCCGACGGCCTCGGCCAGCGCGTCCGAGACACCGGGGTCGGCGTGGTCGGCGTTGGTGTGGGCGACGTGCAGGGCGATGCCGTTGGTGATCAGGGTGTGCACCACCCGGCCCTTGAAGGTGGTCGCGGCGACGCTGGTGGTGCCGCGCAGGTACAGGGGGTGGTGGGTGACCACCAGGTCGGCGCCCCACTCCACGGCCTCGTCCACGACCGCCTGGACGGGGTCGACGGCGAACAGCACGCGGCTGACCTCGGCCTGAGGATCACCGCAGACCAGGCCGACGGCGTCCCAGGACTCCGCCCACTGCGGGGGGTAGACCTCTTCGAGCGCGGTGATGACGTCGGACAGTTTCGGCACCTGTCGAGACTACCGTGCGCGCGGGGCCGGTCGGGCCTCGGCCGATCGGGGGACGGCGGCGGAACGGCGGCAGGACGGTGCCGGGGCTACGGCGGAACGGCGGCGGGGCGGCGGCGGGCGTGCTTCGGACGCGGGTGCCGCAGGCGTACGGATGCGCGTCAACCTGCAGCTGGGGCGCGTATTCGGGCCCCGCGCGCGCCGTACGCGCCCGCACGCCGTGCGCCCGTTACTCACAGCAGTGTTCTCGTACGAATTCGAAACCGCCCACTGATCACCCTTACGAGTGAAGTGACCGTCTCTGCGTTGAGGCTTCGGATTTCTCGAAACTAACTTCATTCCTGCGAACGGGAGTTGCCCCGGTCACCTCGGCCGGGAGCCCCTGGAGGGGGGTCGCGAGGAGCCGAGCAGAGGACGAAGGGGTGTGGTGACGCATGGGGTGGCCGGAGGCGACGCGGGCGGCCCTGGCCGGCACCGGGGGCCGGGGAGGCGACGGCGACTGGGACGTCACCGTCGGGGGCTTCTGGTGCACGGCCCGGCCGTCCGCGTCCGCGCCGTTACCGGCGCAGGGGTGGAAGCTCCACGTCAGCGCTGCCTCGGTGGTCGGTGGGGAGGTGCTCGCGGCCGTGGTCCGGGCGCTCGCCGCGGACCCGTGCAGTTTCAAGTTCGCCGCCGCCGAGGAGCGGCTGCGCGAGCTCAACTCCCGTAACAGCGACCGTGGTTCGGCGGGCAAGTTCATCACCGTCTACCCGGCGGACGACGCCCAGTTCCAGCGGCTGGCGGCCGAACTGGACCGGGTGACGGCCGGGCTGCCCGGGCCGGTGGTGCTCTCCGACCGGCCGTACCGGCCCGGCAGCCGGGTGCACTACCGCTACGGCGCGTTCGCGGCCCGGGCCGAGCTCGGCAACGACGGGGAGTACCGCTCGGTGCTGCGCGGGCCCGGCGGGGAACGGGCCGAGGACGTGCGCGGCGGGTCGTACCGGGCGCCGGGGTGGGTCCGGGACCCGTTCCGCGGTGCCGACGACCCCCGCCGGCGTGGGGACGCAGGCCGGGGCGGGCGCGGCGACCGGCCCGGGGGCGGGCGCGGCGGCGGGGTGCTGCTGGCCGGGCGCTACGCGGTGACCGCCGCCGTACGGCACGGCGCCAAGGGCGGGGTGTTCCTCGGGCGCGAGGCCGCGAGCGGCGCGGAGGTCGTGGTCAAGCAGGCCCGCGCGCACATCGAGGTCGACCGCGCCGGGACCGACGCCCGCGACGCGCTGCGGCACGAGGCCGCGCTGCTCGCCCGGCTGGACGGGCAGGGGCTGGTACCGCGCGCCGTCGAACTGATCGAGCAGGACGACTCCGTCTTCCTGGTGCAGGAACGAATCGCCGGGCAGCCGCTCGGCGCCTGGGTCGCCGCCCGGCTGCGGCGCGACGGCAGCCCGGACGTCGACTGGACCGAGGCCGGACCGGTGGCGCACGGACTGCTCGACCTGGTCGGGCGGGTGCACGACCAGGGCCTGGTGCTGCGCGACCTCTCCCCCGGCAACGTGATGGTCCGGCCGGACGGCAGCCTGCGGCTGATCGACCTCGAACTCGCCGCCGAGACCGGCCACCGGGCCGGCACGGCCGGCACCCCCGGCTACCGCGCCCCCGAACAGGGACGGCTCGCCCTCGCCGGCACCGGCACGGCCGACCCGGCCGCCGACCGCTACGCCCTCGGCGGGCTGTTCTTCCTGCTGGCCACCGGGCACGACCCGCTGCTGCCCGAGGACCTGCCGCGGGCCCGTCCGGTCGCCGAGCGGCTCGGCCGCTGGCTCGACCTGGCGGCCCGCTCGGGTGCCACCGCGCGGCGGCTGGCGCCGGTGGTCCTGGGGCTGCGGGCCGAGCAGCCGGAGCTGCGGTGGAGCCTGGCGCGGGCCCGGGAGGCGCTGGGAGGGAAGGCTCTGGGCGGGAAGGCTCTCGGCGGGAAGGCGCTGGGCAGGCGGGGCGGCGGCGGAGTGCCGGGCGTGGACCCTCGCGTGGACCCCGGCGCCGTTTCGGCTCCTGCCGTACCCGGTGCGGCTGCGAGGCCGGCCGTGTCCGCTCTGGTCGCCCCGCTGTGGCAGGCCACCCCTCGGCCGGGCACGGACGCCGATGCCCCGCCCCTCGACCGGCTGCTGCACGACGGCCTGCGGCACCTCGCCGCCGGCGCGACACCGGAACGGTCCGACCGGCTGTGGCCCGCAGTGCCCGCCGGGGAACGGACGGACCCGTGCAACGTCCAGCACGGCGCCGCGGGCGTGCTCGCCGTACTGGCGCGGGCGGCCGCGGCACCCGGCCTGCCGGCCGAGGTCCGGGCGACGGCCGCGGGTACGGCCCGGACCGCCGCGGACTGGATCGAGCGGCGGGTCGCCGCCGAGCCGGTGGTACTGCCCGGGCTGCACTTCGGACGGTCGGGAACGGCCTGGGCACTGCTCGACGCCGCCCGGGTGCTGGGCGACCAGGAGGCGGCCGAGCGGGCCGCCGCACTCGCCCGGCGGATCGCCGTCGAGTGGCCCAACCCGGACGTCTGCCACGGCGCGGCGGGCGCGGGCTTCGCCCAACTCCGCTTCGCCGGGGAGGACTTCCGCGCGGACCACGGCTTCGCCGAGCGCGCCGACCGCTGCGCCCGCGCCCTGCTCGCCGCCGCGCGACGGGAACCGTACGGGACGGTCTGGCCGGTGCCGGCCGACTTCGACTCGGCGCTCGCCGGGATCACCCACCTCGGCTTCGCGCACGGCGTGGCGGGCGTCGGCGCCTTCCTGCTCGCCGCCGCCGGGGCGACCGGCGACCGCGCCCTGCGGGACGCCTGCACGACGGCCGCCCTCGACGCCGGGCGGACGCTCGGCGCCACCGTGCGGTGGAGCGAGGGCGACGGCGACCGAAACGGCGCGGCCGATCGCCGCACCGACCGGGCCTGCGCCTGGTGGCCGCAGAGCGCCGCCGACCCCGAGCACATCCGGCTCCCGCACTGGTGCAGCGGCTCCTCCGGCGCGGGCAGCTTCCTGCTGCGGCTGTGGCGGGCCACCGGCGACACCGAGGCGCTGCGCCTCGCCCGGGCCGCCGGCCGGGCCGTCCTGGCCGGCCGCTGGCACGGCGGAGTGAGCGCCTGCCACGGCCTGGCCGGTGACGGCGAGTACCTGCTGGACCTCGCCGAGGCCACGGCCGAGCCCGAATTCCGTTCCGGGGCAGGCCGGTTGGCCCGACTGATCGCGGCCCGGAGCGCACTGCGCGACGGCCTGCTGGTCCTGCCCGACGAGACGGGCACGGGCTGCGCCGCCGCCTACGGCACCGGCACGGCAGGACCGCTGGCCTTCCTCCTCCGGCTCCGGCACGGCGGCCCCCGGCTCTGGCTGGACCCACCCTCCCCCAGCCACCCGCTCGCTCCCCCTTGCCCGCCGACCCCCGCCCGCGACCAACTGCCGTGCGACAGCGACGGGGTGAGCGAGACGTGAACACGGCCACCCGCGCCACCACCCGGGCCCTGCGCCGGCTGAGCTTCTCCTTCGCCGCCGACGGCAGCCACGCGGCCTGCCTGGCCGCGGCCGCCGACAGCGGCTGGTACGTGGAGAGTTGGCGACTCCCACCGGACGGCTCCCCCGCCGTACCCGCCGCGCTGCCGCTGTCCGGCAACCGGTCGGAGCAGCTGCGCTCGCAGCTCGTCGCCCTGCCCGACGGCTCGGTGCTGGTCTGCCGGCACGACGGCGAGCGGCACGACCTGGTCCGCCTCTCGCACGGCGGGAACGGCACCGTGGAACAGCAGTTGGCCTCGCTCCGGATGCCCGGACTGCGCCTGCTGCCGCTCCCGGTGGCCCCCGGCGCCGACCCGCGCACCCCGGTGGCGATCGCCCTGGGCACCGACACCCGCCCGGCGACCACCGCCTGGCTGATCCGGGCGGACGGCAGCGAGCCCGTGCAGGTCGCCGAGATCCCCGGCCTGCACGGCGGCGGCGCCTGGCTGGACCACGCGGGCGCGCTGCTCGCCCTGGACCGGGTGGCCGGCGGGCTGGTCCGCAGCGTGGTGCTGGACCTGCGCAGCGGCACCACCACCCCGCTGCTGGAGATCGGCGAGCACAGCAACGACCGGCTGGTGCTGTTCGACCCCGACAGCCGCTTCGCGATGGTGCGCAGCGACGCGCCCGGCACCGACCGGCTCGGCTGGGGCGTGCTGGGCGGCGGGGAACCACTGCGGTTCCCGGAATGCCTGCACGTCTCGGGCATGTTCCTGCGCCCGGTGGCACTGCGGCAGGCGGCGGACGGCCCGCGGGTCGCGGTGCAGATCGACCACGGCGCCGGCTCGGCGCTCGCCCTGTGGCGGCCCGCCGTCGGGCGGCTGGACCCGCTGCCGGTGCCACCCGGGCGGCTCGGCGCGGTCGGGCACTGGGACGGCGCCGGGCTGCGGATCCCGTACTCCTCGCCCGACCACCCGGCGGCGCTGGCCACCCTGGACGTGGACGCCCTGCTGGCGCACGGCCCGGCCCCCGCCGAGACCGCCCCGATGCCGCTGCCGCTGCAACTCGCGCCCCTGGGCTCGGGCCTGCCCGGCCCGTGGCGGGACACCGTCCTGCCCTGGCAGCCCGGTGCACCGCGCGTCACCCGCACCCCGCCGGCCGGCTGGCGTCTGGACGGCAGCACCCAGCCCGGCGACGGCAGCCGCTGGCAGCCCGCGCAGAGCCTCGAACTCGCGGGCCCAGCGGGTCCGTTGGAGGCCGTGGTGTACGGCGGCGACGCCTGGCTGAGCAGCCCGCACCTGGTGCTGGCGCTGCACGGCGGCCCCGCCGACGCCTGGCGGCTGGAGTTCGACCCGGCGCTGCAACGGATGGCCGCCGAGGGCCTGGCCGTGGTCGCGCCCAACCAGCGCGGCTCCACCGGCTACGGGGTGCCGCACGCGCTGGCCATCCGGGGCGCCTGGGGCGGCCCCGACCTGGACGACGTGCTCTACCTGCTGGAGGGCATCGCCGGCCAGCGGGCGGCACTCGGCCTGGAACCGCCCGCCCTGTTCGGGGTCAGCTACGGCGCCTTCCTGGCGCTGCTGGCGGCCGCGCACGCGCCGACCGAGCAGGTCGCCCGCTGCGCGGTGGTCGCACCGTTCCTGTCCGGCGCCCGGCTGATGGCCGAAGCGGCGCCCCCCGTACGGGCGTTGACCACCCGGCTGGGCGGCGGCGACCCGATCCTGGACGCCCGCGGACCGCGCGACGTGCTCCAGCTCGCGCACCGGCTGAGCGCGCCGCTGCTGGTCGTGCACGGCAACCGGGACGAGGTGGTACCGGTCGGCCAATCCCGTTCGCTGCGGCACGAGTTGCTGCGGATCGGCCGGGTCGAGGGCGCGGACTTCCGGTACGTGGAGGCGGCCGGCTCCGGCCACGAGGTGCTCGCCGAGGAGGGCGCCGCCGTGCTGCACGAACTGCTGGCCGCGTTCCTGCGGACCGGCCGACCGGGCTGATCCCGCCCGGCCACCCACAGACTCCCGGGCCCGTCGAGGCCCGGGGCACCACCCCGGTGCGGCGGATGGAGGCCGCGCCGGGGGTCAACACCCGACGCCCGCAGGCAGATCGCGGCGGGCGACACCCTCAAGGGGAGGACCCGATCATGGAGAACATGGTGGACTTCGAGACCGACCTCGCGGCGCTGCAGGACCTGCCGGAGACCGAGTCCGTCGAGCTGACCGGCCACGGCAGCGGCTGCCAGTACACCTGTCTCATCCTGACCTGTCTGATCTTCACCAACAGCTGATCAGGAACGGCCCCACGGGTGCCGCCCTCGCCTGTCCGGACAGGCGAGGGCGGCACCCGCCTTCCCGCACCCTCCTTCCCATACCCGCCTTCCCACACCCGCCTTCCCACACCCGCTTTCCCACGCTCGCGTCCAACTCACCGACAGGAGGCCGGACTTGCCACGACGACCCACCGGATGGACACTCGCCCTCGGCATCGCCCTGCCGGTCGAGGCCGCCACCACCCTCGCACTGCCCGCCGTCCTCGCCGCAGCCGTCGACGCCGCCCTCGCCCACCGGACCGGGACCGCCCTCGCCCCACCCGCCCTCCTGCTGCTGACGGCCGCCGCCGCCAACGCCACCGCGGCGGCCGCCGGACCGGCCTGCTCGGCCGAGGGCACCGCCGCCCTGCGCGGGCGCCTGCTCCGCCACCTCCTCGCCCTCGGGCCCGGCGGCCGCCTGCACGGCGGGCCGCCACCCGGCGACCTCGCCGCCCGGCTCCTCGGCTCGGCCGCCGACGCGGGCGGCCGGCTCCCCGCCGTACTCGGCGCGGCCACCGCGCTGCTCACCTCGATCGGCGCGATCCTCGGACTGGCCGCGCTCTCGCCGTGGCTGGCACTCGCCTTCTTCGCGGGCGTGGTGCCCGGCGTGCTGCTCATCCGGCTCTTCCTGCACCGGGCCGGGCCGGTGTTCGCCCGCTACCAGGAGGTGCAGGCCGAACTCGCGGCCCGGCTCAGCGGCGCCCTCACCGGGCTGCGCAGCATCCACGCGGCGCGCGCCGAACACCGCGAAGCCGCCCGGGTCCTGGCCCCGCTCCCGGACCTGTCCGCGGCCGGACACGCGCTCTGGGCCGCCCAGCGGCGCACCGCCTGGCAGGCCACCCTGCTGATCGCCCTGGTCGAGATCACCGTGCTCGCCACCGCCGGGGCGCTGCTCGCCGACGGCGCCCTCGCCCCGGGCGCGCTCGCCGCGGCGGCGGGCTGGGCGGCGCTCGGCGCGGGGCTCTTCGAACAGGTGGAGTCGCTGGTCGGGGTCGCCCACGCGCGCGCCGGGCAGGCCCGGGTCGACGAACTGCTGGCGCTCGCACCGGCCCCGGCCGGCCCGGCGGCCCTCCCGGCGAGCGGGCCCGGCGAGGTCGCCCTGCGGGGCGTGGTGGTGCGCGACGGCGAACGGGTCCTGCTCGGCCCGCTCGACCTCACCGTCCCCGGCGGCCGCACCGTCGCCCTGGTCGGGCACTCCGGTGCCGGGAAGTCACTGCTCGCCGCACTGCCGGGGCGACTGCGCGACCCCGACGAGGGCACCGTACTGATCGACGGCGTCCCGGTGGACACCCTGTCCCCCACCGCCCTGCGGGACGCCGTCGGCTACGCCTTCGCCCGGCCCGACCTGGTCGGCCGCACCGTCCGCGACGCCCTCGCCGGAGCGGGCCCGGCCGAAGCCGCGGCCGCGTGCGCGGACGGCTTCCTGGCCCGGCTCCCCCACGGCTGGGACACCCCGCTCGACGACCTCCAGCTCTCCGGCGGCGAACTCCAACGCCTCGGCCTCGCCCGGCTGCTGGCCCGCCCCACCCGCGTCGTCGTCCTCGACGACGCCACCTCCGGCCTGGACCTCGCCACCGAGTACCAGGTCACCGAGGCCCTCGACCGCGCCACCCACGGACGCACCCGGCTGGTCGTCGCCCACCGCGCGACCGTCGCCGCCCGCGCCGACCTCGTCGCCTGGCTCGACGGGGGCCGCCTCCGCGCCCTCGCCCCCCACACCCACCTCCTCGCCCACCCCGACTACCGCGCCACCCTCTCGGCCACCACCCTCCAGGCAGCCACGACGTGACGCACCGGAAGTCGACCTGACCGACTTCCGGTGCGGGGGGACCGGCCACCCTCTGCCCTGCCGCGCTCTCGACGCTTCCTCCCAGCCGCACCCCCGCCCTACCGCCCCACCGCGCCCTCCGCGCCTGCACCAGAAGTCGACCGGGTCGACTTCTCGCGCACGCCGCTCAGCCACCACGCCCTGACCGCACGGGAAGTCGGCCCGATCGACTTCCCGTCCTCTCCGAAAGCCGACTGGATCGACGTCCATGGGATTGCCCACCTCGCACCGCACAAGCACCGACGCCAAGCCCGACACCGGAAGTCGGCAGGGCCGACGTCCGGTGCAACCGCCGCCCCGAGCAGGCCACCGACGGGCGCCGGGCGCATCGACCTGGCGGTCCGCCCGCCCCGGAGGAGAGGCGGACGCGCCCAAGCGCCGGCATCGGCCACGGTGGCGGCTGCTGGCACGGCCCTTACGGGCGGCGCGGGGCGGGGCACGGGTGTCGGTGGCCGAGGAGCTGCGGCCGGGGGCGGGCGCGCCGATACCCGCGGTGGGCACGGTGGCGGGCCGGGGGCGGGGGCGAGGCCGTCGGCGCACCGCGGAATGGAGGCAGCGGCACCGCGGGGTCGGGATGGTCGTAGGGGCGATGCGGGGCACGCGAGGAGCCCTGGTGGGGTTGCTCGTCTGGTCGGGGGTGGAGGCGGTGCCGCCGCTGGTGTCCGGCTTGTTGGTGTCGGCCGCCGTCGATCAGGGGTTCCTGGCCGGGCGGCCGGGGGTCGGGGTGGCCTGGTTGGGCGGGTTCGGGGCGGCGATGGCGGTGCGGGCGTACGCGGCGCGGGCCGGGTTCCCGTACCTCGCGGGGGTGGTGGAGCCGCTGCGGGACGCGCTGGTGGAGCGGGTGGTCCGCGGTGCCCTGGCGCGGCCGCGGGCGGATCCGGCCGCCGTCGCGCGGTTGACCGAACAGGTGGAGTCCGTACGGCAGTTGACCGCGACGCTGCTCCGCACGCTGCGCGGGGTGGGGGTCACGCTGGTCGCCGCCCTGGTCGGGCTGGCGCTGCTGGCGCCGGCCGTGCTGCCGCTGGTGCTGGTGCCGCTGCTGGCGGCCGGGCTGCTGTTCGTGCGGCTGCTGCGGCCGTTGGCGGGCGGGCGGCGGGCGGCGGTCCTGGCCGAGGAGCGGCTCGCCGCCGAGGCCGGGCGGGCGTTGCGCGGGCTGCGCGACGTGCAGGCGACGGGGGCGGGCGACGCGGTCGCCCGGGCGCTGACCGGGGTGGCGCAGGAGAGCGCGGCCGCCTCCCGGGCGCTGGGCCGGGCGTCGGCCCTGCGCGCGCTCGTGGTGGCGCTCGGCGGGCGGCTGCCGGTCCTGGCCGTCCTGGCGGCGGCGCCCTGGCTGCTGGCGCACGACGCGCTGACGGCGGGCGGGCTGCTCGGCGTCGCCACCTACCTCCTCCAGCAACTGGACCCGGCCGTACGGACGTTGGCGGGAACGGTCGGCGGCTGGCTGCTCAATCTCGGCGTGGTGCTGGACCGACTGGCGGAATCGACCACCGAGTCCGGGCCCAACCCCACGCCAACCCCCGTCCCCACTCCCGCCCCCACCCCCCTCCCCACCCCCGGCGTGCCGCTCGGCGCGGTCCGGCTGCTCGGGGTGCGGTACGCCCACGGACCGGGCGCTCCGGCTGTGCTGGACGGGGTGGACGCGGAGTTCCGCCCCGGGGAGCACGTGGCGGTGGTCGGGCCGAGCGGGGTGGGGAAGTCGACCCTGGCGGGGCTACTGGCGGGCCTGGTGGCGCCGACGGCGGGGGCGGTGGTGGTCGGTGGCGGCCCGCGCGGGGTGGCGCTGCTGCCGCAGGAGGCGTACGTGTTCCCGGGGTCGGTGCGGGAGAACCTGACCTGGCTCGCCCCGGGCGCGTCCGGGCGGGAGGTCGCGGAGGCCGTCGGGCGCCTGGGGGCGGACGGGCTGGTGGCGCGGCTGGGCGGGTTGGCCGGCGCGCTGCGCGATCCGGGTGAACTGTCCTCCGGTGAGCGCCAGTTGCTGGCTCTGGTGCGGACGTACCTGGCGGACGCGCCGGTGGTGGTGCTGGACGAGGCGACCTGCCATCTGGAGGCGGCCGCGGAGGAGCGGGTGGAGCGGGCGTTCGCCGCGCGGCCGGGGACGCTGGTGGTGGTCGCGCACCGGATCAGTTCGGCGCTGCGGGCGGACCGGGTGCTGCTGCTGGACGGCGGTCGCGGACTGCTGGCCCGGCACGGCGACCTCCAGGTGCTGTCGCCGTTCTACCGCGAGCTCGTCGGCCACTGGCTGGGTTCTTCCAGGGTGGCCCCCGGGGCCGCGGGCGGGGCGGGACTCGCCCCATGAGGTCGATAGGATCTCGTCCGTCCCGGCCGTTATGGTGGCCGGGGCACGGGCCGCGATCACCGGCTGTGGGCGCGTTCCGAGCGCCCGATCGGGGACCCGACCGTGTGCCGCAGGCATCGGACGGGCGCCGATGACCTGCACCCTCGCACGGAAGACGATTTCTCATGTCCGACACCCTCACCGACACCACGGGCCCTGCGGTCAACGGGACCGACGCCGACGAGAAGACGGCCGAGGACACCGCGTCGCACGGCCGCCACCGCGGCGGCTCGGCCGACGACGACACCCCTGGGGCGGACCCGCATGGCCGCCACCGCGCCGCCGGCGCCCGGGGCTGATCCGCCGAACACACCGACACACCCCGCGAGGGCCCGCCGAGGAGACTTCCCGGCGGGCCCTCGAACGTCACACCCCGACCCCACTCCACACTCCCCACCCCCACCGCACTGTGGGGCGGGGCGCGGCGGGCGGGGCGTCAGGAGTCCAGCGAGATCACCGTCCGCAGCGCCTCGCCGCTGCGCATCTGCGCGATCGCCCGGTTTACCTCGGCCAGCCCGACCCGGTGGGTGATCATCCCGTCGAGGTCGATCCGCCCGGCCCGCCAGAGGTCCACGACCAGGGCGATCGTGCGGGCGACCGGAGCCCCGCCGTACAGCGAGGGCAGCAGCCGCTTCTCGTTGAAGAACAGTTCCCCCATGGTGAACTGGGCGAGGTCGTCCTGCGCGCCCGCGCCGATGACGACGACGGCGCCGCCGCGCCGGGCGGCGTCGTAGCCGGCCCGGACGGTGGCCGCGCGGCCGACGGCCTCGAAGACGTGGTCGAAGCCGCCGCCGGGCAACCCCTTGGCGAACGCCTTGAGTTCCTCGGGCGCGATGGCCTCGGTGGCGCCGAAGGCGAGGGCCCGTTCGCGGCGCGAGGCGACCGGGTCGACCACGGTGATCCGGGCGGCGCCGCAGACCCGGGCGCCCTGGACGGTGGCCACGCCGACACCGCCCGCGCCGATCACCGCGACCGAGGAACCGGGCTCCACCCGGGCGGTGTTGACGGCGGCGCCGATGCCGGTGGTCACGCCACAGCCGATCAGGGCGGCGGCCTCGTAGGGCAGGTCGGCGGGCACCTTGATCACCGCGTCGGCGGCGACCACCACCTCCTCGGCGAAGGCGCCGGTGCCGTAGAAGCCGGAGGCCTCGGTGCCGTCGTCGGCGAGCCGGAAGCCGGGGGCGCCGAGCCGCCGCAGGCTGGCGATGCAGAGGTGGCCGCGGCCGCGCTCGCAGTGGGCGCAGCGTCCGCAGGGGGCCATCCAGCAAAGCACCACGCGGTCGCCGGGGGCGACGCCGGTGACGCCCTCGCCGACCTCGACGACGTCCCCGGCGCCCTCGTGCCCGGGGACGAAGGGCGCGGGCTGCGGCAGGATCCCGCTCATCGCGGAGAGGTCCGAGTGGCACAGGCTGGCGGCGCGCATCCGGACCCGTACGGTGCCCGGTCCGAAGCCGAGCGCCGTGACGTCCTCGCGGACGTCGAGGGTGTCCTGGCCGGTCTTGTGCAGGACGGCTGCGCGCATGGGCTGCTCCCGGTGTGCCTCGGGTCATCGGGTCAAGGGTCGGGGCGATTCTGGCACGGCCGCCGGGCACGGACTAGAACGCGTTCCAGAAGGGCGCGGGGGCGGCGGCCCGGCGGAGTGATCACAGTACGAACGAGCCCTCCGCGCAGCGACGATCCGGCCCGCCATCATGATCGCTGTGCTCACGGCCTCGGCCGACGGCGCACCGCCGACCGGACCGGCCGACCTCCCGGCGGCCGCCCCGCTACCGTCGAGTAGGGTCCGAGCACGTCCGTCCGCCGCCCGAACCCGAGGAGCACCGCATGTCCGACCTGCTGGAGGGCGCCCGCCCGGCGCCGGAGGTGCTGGCGGCGTTCGAGACGGCCACCGGGTTCATGCCGGTGGACGAGGGCCTCGCGCTCTACGAGGCGGCGGTGGCGGCGGCCCGGCGCACCGGGCTGCCGGTGCTGGAGATCGGCACCTACTGCGGCCGCTCGGCGGTCCTGCTGGCCGCCGCGGCCCGGGAGGCCGGGACGGTCGCGCTGACCGTGGACCACCACCGCGGCTCGGAGGAGCAGCAGCCGGGCTGGGAGTACCACGACCCGACCCTGGTGGACCCGGAGGTCGGCCGGATGGACACCCTGCCCCGGTTCCGCCGCACCCTGCACGCGGCGGGGCTGGAGGAGCACGTGGTCGCGCTGGTCGGCCGCTCGCCGCAGATCGCCGCGCTGTGGGGGCGCCCGCTCGCCCTGGTCTTCATCGACGGCGGGCACACCGACGAGCACGCCACCGGCGACTACGAGGGCTGGGCGCCGCACCTGGCGCCGGAGGGCCTGCTGGTGGTGCACGACGTGTTCCCGGACCCGGCGGACGGCGGCCAGGCCCCGTACCGGGTCTACCTGCGGGCGCTGGCCGAGGGCTTCGAGGAGGTCTCGGTGACCGGTTCGCTGCGCGTCCTGCGCCGGGCCGCCGCCTAGCCCTGTCCGCCCGAGGCTCCCGCACACCGGCCCCCGCCCCGACCGCACCGCGCGATACCCCCCGCAGCCACGCCCCGATGCTCTAACGTCGTGCCTGGGCTGTCGGGCGGGGGTTCGAACGGTACGGTGTCCGCGCAGCACCAGGCAGCTGCGGCACGGGCGGCAGCACCAGGCAGAGCATCGGCGGACGGTGGGGGCCAGCGGCACATGACGGACCAGCACAACACCGCTCCGGCGGTCTGGGACCCGACCGCGCGCGGCGGCGCGGGCGGCTGGGTCCGCAATCCGCAGCGCCCGGACGCCGGGACCGACCCCGCCGCACCGACCGGCGCCCCCGCCCCGGGCGCGGCCGAGGACCAGGACCCGCCGCTGGGCGGCCGCCCGTACCTGTCCACCGCCCCGGGCTTCGGCCCGGCGCCGGACATGTCAGGCCCGGCCACCCCGCCGCCCCCGCCCCCGGGCCCCGGCGCGCCCACCGCCGCCCTCCCCCGGATCGCCCCGGCGCCGGGCGCCCCGCCCGCGGCCGCGCCGTTCCCCTCGCACGCGACCCCGCAGGACCGCGGCACCCAGGGCGGGCCGCTCCCCGGCCCCGGGTACGTCTACCCGCCGCCGCCTCCGGCCGGCAACCCGTACCAGCAGGCCGCGGACCAGCAGGGCGGGTACGGGTACCCGCCGCCGCCCTACCCGCAGACCCCGCAGAACCCGCAGGCCCCGTACAGCGCCCCGCCGTACCCGGCCCGGCCGGACCACCCGGCCGCCCTCCCGCCCGACCACGAGGACGACGGGGACCGCCCGGGCAACCGCCGGGCCCCGCTGCTGATCGGCTTCGCGGTCCTGCTGGTGCTGGCGGTCGGCGGCGGCCTGCTGTACGCGGCCCAGGGCGGTGACAAGGGCGGCCAGGCCGCGCCCACCCCGCCGGCCGGCGCCGCGACCGGTGCCGGCAACCCGCCGCCCGCCCCGGCGCCCACCGGCACGGACGCCGCGCCCGGCGCCACGGCCACGCCCTCCGACACCCCGGCCCCGTCCGCGACCACGGCCGGCCCGAACGCCAAGGCCCAGGCCCAGGCGCTGGACGGACTGCTCACCGAGGGCGGCAACGCCAGGACGCAGATCGGCAACGCCGTCGCCAAGGTCAGCAGCTGCCCGTCGAAGGCCGACATCGAGAGCGCGGCGCAGGTCTTCGACAGCGGGGCCGGCCAGCGCCAGGGGCTGCTGGGCAAGCTCGCCAAGCTGAGCGTCACGGACGTCCCGGGCGGCGCGGACGCGGTGAACTCGTTGAAGTCCGCCTGGCAGCTGTCCGCCGACATCGACAAGGCGTACGCGGCCTGGGCCCGCGCCGTGGCCAAGCAGGGCTGCTCCGGCAACGCGCCGAGCACGCCGGACAAGAAGCACGCGGACGAGCTCAACCCGCAGGCGACCCAGGCGAAGAACGACTTCCTGACCAAGTGGAAGCCGATCGCGGACGCCTACGGCCTCACCCCGCCCACCTCGGACAGGATCTGAACAGCCCGTGACCGGCCCGACCTCCCCCGCCCCCCGCCGTTCCGCCCTGCTGCGCACCGCCACCGCGGTGGCGGTGGTCGTTCCGCTCTGCACGGCGGGCTGGTTCGGCTGGCAGGCCCTGGACGGCTCCGGCCCGGTGGCCGCCACGGCCGCCGCGCAACCCGCCTCGTCGCCGACCGGCGCCACCCCGACCGACCCGTCCCCGGAGCCGGCGACGGGCACGGCGACGGGCACGACGACGAGCCCCGCCCCGGACCCGACGCCCGGCGCGCCCACCGGTACGCCGACGCCCGCCGCCACCCCGCAGGCCCCGACCGGCGGCGGCGACCTGGCCGGCCGCACCGTGGTGCTCGACCCCGGCCACAACCCCGGCAACTTCTCCCACCCCACCGAGATCAACCGTCAGGTGGACGTCGGCAACGGCCACAAGGATTGCGACACCACCGGCACCGAGACCAACGCGGGCTACACCGAGGCCGACTACACCCTGGACGTCACCCGCCGGGCCCGCGCCCTGCTCACCGCCCGGGGCGCCAAGGTCGTCATGGTGCAGGACGGCGACCGCCCGTGGGGCCCGTGCGTCGACGAGCGCGCCAGGGCGGGCGCCGACGCCCACGCGGACGTCGCGCTGTCGGTGCACGGCGACGGCGCGCCGGCGAGCGGCAGCGGCTTCCACGTGATCCTGCCCGCCAAGGTGGTCGCCGGTACGGCGGACAACTCCGCGATCATCGAACCCTCGCGCCGGCTGGGCCTGCTGCTGCGCGACCGCTTCCACGCCGCGACCGGCGAGCCGTACGCCGACTACATCGCCAAGGACGGCCTGGACACCCGCTCCGACCTGGGCGGCCTCAACCTCTCCGCGGTTCCCAAGGTGTTCATCGAGTGCGGTAACATGCGCAACTCCGCGGACGCCCGACGGATGACGGACCCTCAGTGGCGGCAGCAGGCCGCCCAGGGGATCGCCGACGCGCTGGGCGCCTTCCTGACCACCCACTGACCGGACCGGGCAAGGGAGTTGGGGCGAAGCGGGCCGACCGGCGGACACCCGCCGAGTCGGCACGGTTTGCAACGACTTCGACCCGTTCCCGGTCCCGCCGTGCACCGGTGGGACGGTTGGGCCTAGGCTTCTGGTCCGTTCGGGAGTTTCGGCCGGTCGGACCGACCGCACGAAGCACCGTCCACGACACGTCAACGAGGGGAACGTAAGTGAATCTGCGCGCTCTCACCAGGGGAGACGCCGCCGTCGCAGGCGCGGCCGTCCTGCTGTTCATCGCCTCCTTCCTGCCCTACTGGACCGTGGACTGCAGCGGCCGGTACTGCGGGGACACCTCGCAGAACGCGTGGAGCACCCAGCTGTTCCCCATCCTGCCGTCGATCTACCTCCTGGGGATCGCCGCGGCCGTCCTGATCCTGGTGCAGCGCTTCCAGGGCCCCGCCGCGGCCAACCGCCAGGTGCTCGGCCTGCGGCTGGACCAGTGGGGCATCGCGTTCAGCGTCGCCGCGCTCTGGACCTCGGTCTGGGCGCTCGGCGGGGGCCCGTCGGCCACCACGCTCAGCCACGGCTTCGGCGCCTGGCTCGGCCTCATCTCGCTGCTCGTGCTGGCCGGTGCGGCCGCGGCCGCACCGCTGGTGCCGGCGCTCAAGGCCCCGCTGGTCAACGAGCGCCCGGCCGTCCCGTACCAGGGCGGCTACCCGATGCCGGGTCAGCCCGGCCACCCGGGTGCCCCCGGCCAGCCCGGCCCGGGCCAGTACGGCTACCCGAACCAGGGTCACGACCCGGCCTTCGGCGCCCAGCCGGCCGGTGGCTACGGCTACCCGGCCGCCGGCCAGCCGCAGCCGGGCCAGCCGGTGCAGGCCGGTCCGCAGGACGCCGCCGCGCCGGCCCCGCAGCCGACCCCGGCCGCCCAGCAGCCGGCCGCCCCGGCGGCGGACTTCCAGCCCTTCTGGTTCGCCGTCCCGGCCCCGCGCCAGCTGGCCCCGAAGGACAACCCGGTCGGCGCCCCGGTCGGCGAGGTCGTGCCGGGCACCTGGTACCTGGCCGTCGAGCAGCGCGGCGCGGCCCTGGTCGCCCAGCTGCCGGACGGCACCCAGGGCGTGCTGGCCGACACCGCCGGCATCCAGCGCGGCTGACGCCGCGGCGCGGACCCGAGCCGCGCGACGGCACGGAGAAGGGGCGGGACCGGCTCACCGGTCCCCCCCCATACGTGTGCCCCGGGGCGGGGGGCCCGCCGCCGCAGTCCAGGGCCACCCGCCCCGCGGGCCGCGGGTACCCCCCCGCGACC
>NZ_JBHZCN010000059.1:0-57669 GCF_042755465.1 Kitasatospora sp. NPDC059160
CAGGATCTCCGCAGGCCGGCGCGCTGGCGTGGGCCGGTCAGGCGTGGTGACGGATCTCGGTGAAGCCCTCGGTGGGCAGCGCGGCGCGGGCGGCGGCGAGCTGCCCGTGCTGGTTGCGGAGGACGTCCTCGGGCACCCGGGCGCAGGGGGGCCGGCGGGCGTTGCGCGCGATGCACAGGTCGAGCGGGGTGTCGACCAGGACGGCGATCGAGGGGCGTCCGAGGTCTGCGGCGAGTTTGGCCAGGGCGATCCGGTGGTCCGCGACGAGCGAGGTGTTGTCGGCGAAGGTGGTGACGCCGCGGCGCAAGCGAGCGATGAGGATCTGGTCCTGGAGGAGGACGGCGTCGGCAGTGGCGTCCTGGTCGCCGGGTTCGGAGACGACGGCGCGCAGGTGGTCCAGGCTGACGATCTGGTGCGCGGGGATGTTGGCGGCGCGCAGGAGGGTGGACTTGCCGGAGCCGGCGGGGCCGACGAGGACGACCAGGGCGCCGGGGGTGATGTCGGCGAGTGCGGCGGGGGTCGGGTTCACGGGTGGTCTCCTATGTCTCAGTGGGACAGGCCCGCGGGCGCCGGGCCTGGATGGGATGGGCCGCCTACGGGGCGCCGTGGGCGGCCCTGGTGGCGAACGTTCCGCCGGGACCGCCGGTGGCGCCCCGGGCCTCAGAGGCTGCTGTTCGGTTTGCGGCGTCGGCCGCGGGGGGCCGGGTCGGGGCGGGGGCGGGGTTCGTGCTTGCCGGTGATGGCGACGCGCTGGGTGCGCTGCTGGTCGGCGGCGGCCTGGGCGGTGTGGGTCATGCCGGTGAGGGTGATCTCGTGCTGGCGGGCCGCGTCCTCGGCGCGCTGCTGCTGCTGGGTGGCGAGCAGGGCGTTGTGGGCGGCCTGGTTGCTGGCGGCGATCTGCACGCCGTCGCGGGCGAGGGAGACGGCGTTGCTGCCGGCCTTGGCGATGTCGCCGACGGCACGGGCGCCGTTCCCGGCGGCTCCGGCGATCTGGCCGACCGCGCCGACGGTGGCGGTGACGGTGTTGAGCCCGGCGACCAGGACGCCGCCGAGTCCGGGTCCGGCCTTCGCCGCGCCGCGGGTGCCGAGGGCGGGTGCGGGGCCTCCGGCGAGGGCGGACGGGCCCTTGGCGGGGACGGTCTTCTTCGGGTTCTTGGGGGGCCGGGCGGCGATCCCGGCGAGCTTCGGGCCGTCGAGGGTGAGCTCGAACCGGCCGCGGCCGGGCATGGCCTTGAGCGCCTTGTTGGTGACGGCGGGGTGGGTGAACTGGTGGGCGTCGTCGGCGCCGCACGTGAGGGTGGCGAGGTCGCCCTTGGGGGTGAGGGTGATGGTGTGGCCGTGGCCCTTGCCGGTGTCCTTGCAGGCCGGGCAGGCGAGGGGGGTTCCGTCGATGGTGAGCGGGCCGAGGATGCGGACGGCGCTGCTGCCGAAGCCGAACACGGTGCCTCCTACTTCTCGATGCGGATGGTCTGGGTGATGGTCTGGGTGATCGTCTGGACGACCTCGACGGTGGGGCTGGACTTCTTGGTGCCGGAGCCGAGCACCTTGGCGAGGAGGACCAGGGCGAAGGCGGCGCCGCCGACCTCCAGGCCGAGCTTGAGGAGCTCGCCGAGGGCGGAGGCGAGGGAGCCGACTGCGGCCTCGGCGAGTGGGGCCAGGGCGAGCGCGCCGCCGGTGAGGCCGAGCCCGACGGTGCCCTTGACCATCCACGGCTCGACCAGGCGGGGCCGCTCGACGACGGCCGACGCGGTGGCAGCCGGGGCAGCGAGGGTGGCACGGGTCTGCTCGGCGGCCTGCTCGACGGCGGCGAGGGCCACGGCCGTCTCGACGCTGTCGGCGTAGACGTAGCGCAGGCCGCCACCGGGGTCCTTGACCTCGTAGACACCGGGGACGGCGGTGGTGCTCGCCGCGGCGGTGTCGAGCGGGGTGTCGAAAGGGGGGACGAGCTCGACGGCGGGGCGGCGGGTGGTGCTGTCCATGATCGCGTCCTTGATCGCTGAGGGGTCGTAGCGACCCCTTGCCGGGGGGGTGGATTTGTGCCTATTTGCCCTGGTCAGAGGCCCTCCGGAGGGGGCTCCGACCCCTCGGCGACCCCTACGGTTCCGGGAGGGGTCCGGGCCTTCGGGGCAGGGGTGGCGGAGGGGGCCGACCTGGGGGTTTGACCCCCTCCGAGGGGTCGGGCGAGGGGTGTTTCGCCCCGTTATGCCGCAAGTGCGAGGCGCAGGGCGGCGAGGGTGTAGCCCTTGCCCGCCTTGCCCGCGAGGTTGGTCACGTCGCCGGTCTTGAGCTCGCGCTCGGTGTTGCGCAGCGCGCTCGCGATCTCCTTCGCGAGGGCGGCGCTCATCCGGCCGTAGTGGGTGGCCTCGGCGACGTCGGCCGGGCGGGCCCACTTCGGGTCCAGCTCGCCGAGGAGGTCCAGCACCTCGTAGGTGCCGATCTCCTCGACCTCGCGGCCGGCCCGCTGGGCGGCGGTCTCGAAAGCTTGGAGGAGAAGGTGCAGGATGCTGCCCGCCTGGACGATGCCGCGGGCGGCGTACCCGGCGAGGGTGCTCGCCTGGATGCGCAGCTCCCGGCCGCGCAGGCAGATCTCCTCGAACTGCTCGGGGGTGATGCGGTCGACCTGGACGCGCTCGGCACCGGCCTCCTCGGCGAGGACGCCCACGCCGATGATGCCGAGGCCGGCTGCGGAGTGGCCGCGCTTGGCCATGCCGTCGCCGAGGATCATGTCCGAGCTGGTGTCGTCCACGGTGTGCACCGAGTAGCGCTTGAGGATCACATCGCGGAACGCGGTCGGCACGCTCTTGGCGTCGGGGCGCTGGGCGGCGGCGATGACGATCAGGCCGCAGGCCCGGCCCCGGCGGATCAGCCGGGCGAGCTTCTCGACCAGGGCGTCGAATTCCTTCTTGCCCTCGCTCATCGCGAGGAGCGCGCCGAACGCCTCCTGGATCTCGTCGATGATCAGCGCCAGGACCGGCATGCCGTGCTCGGCGGCGAGCTTCGGCGTCAGCCGCATCTCGGGGCGGAGCTTCTTCGGCAGGGAGCGGATCAGCCCGAACCGGCGGTCCATCTCGTCGATGAGCTTGTCGACCAGGCCCACGAACCGGTGCACGGCGGTGGGGTCGGCGCCGATGATGACCTCGGTGGCGACCTCTTCCAGGGCCTCCCAGTCCGCACCGCCCTTGAAGTCGGCCAGCAGCACCTGGGCGTGCGGGTCGAGGACGACTGCGGCGGCCGGCACCCGCATGGCGCTGGTCTTCCCGAAGCCCTGCGCCCCGCCGAACAGCATGGAGCTCCACAGGAGCTGGATGGAGCGGACGGCGCCGCGCCGGTTGACGCCGAACGGCAGGAGGTCCCACACGCTCCACTGCTTCGCGGCGACCAGGGGGGAGGTGCGGGCGGCGTCGGAGAACGGGACCTTCTTCGCGCACCAGATCGAGACCTGGTTCTCGGGGCCGTCCTGGGCGATGTCCATCTGCTCGGCGGACAGGCCGAGCGATCCGGCGATCTTCTGGCGCTTGGCGATGATGTCGGCGGCGATGATCCGCGACGGCAGGGTGTAGCGGTGGGTGGTCGCGCCGTTCTTGTCCCGGTCCACCGGCCCGTACGGGCGCAGCTGCTCGTCCTGCCTGAGGAGTCCGTGGGTGCGCAGTGCGGCGTCGATCCGCTCGTCCGTGACGGGGCCGTGGTCGGCCGGCAGGGCGTCCAGGAACCGGTAGACGTCGGCAGCGACGTCGGCGGAGCCCTGGGTCTTGTCGCGGTAGCCGAGGGTGGCGAGGGTGGCGGCGATGGTGGCCAGCAGCGGCCCGGCGACGATCCACGCGCCGACCATGGCGGTGACCACGGCGGTGGTGATGCCCAGGCCGGCCATGGCGGACGCGGCGACGAACCGCCTGCTGGTGACGCGGTCCTTGGAGACGTCGGACTTCTCGGTGCGCAGTTGGAGGACGCGGGCGCCGTCGCGGGCCTTCTTCGCGCTGCGGATCGCGTCGTTGTACTCCCAGGCGAGGGCGTGGTGCAGGTAGGAGTGGGTGGCGGCGCGGGTTCCGTGGCCGGTGAGGACGGCGATGCGGGCCGCGTACACGGGGGTGCGCATGCCGTGGAAGATGATCCGGTAGGCGGCCATGTCGCGCTGCTGGCGCAGGACCCCGGCGAGGGTCTCGGTGTTGAGCGCCCATTCGGGCAGGGCGCGGACGGCCGCGGTGCGCAGCCAGCCGTGGGGGGCGGGGGCGGTCGGCTCGACCAGCGTGCCGACCGTCGCCCCGGCGCGGCCGGCCTCGGAGAGCTCGGCCTCGGTCTGCATCGCGGTCTCCAGCTCGGCGAGCTGCTCCACGGTGAAGTGCTTGCTCATGTCGATCTTGCCGGGCTGGTCGTCGGCGGGGCCCGGGGTGGGGTTCGGGGTGTACTCGGACACGGGGGGCTCCTTCGGAAGCGCTGGGGAGGGGAGGCGGGGCGTCGTGCTGTCGTGCTGTGCAGCTCTCTTGCCTGGCTGCTGTCGTGCTGGTGTTCTCCGCGGGGCCCGGCTGGCGGTGCGGCCGGGCGGCGTCGGGGGGGGTGGGGCGGGGTTGCCTTCCCGTGGGCCCGAGCCCTTCGCCGGGTGGCGCTGCCCCGCCCTACGCTGCGTGACGTCTACTGGTCGTTGCGCTCGGCGAGGATCGCGTCGCGCACCCGCTGGGCGTAGACCTTGTTCTTGCCGAGGAGCTTGGCGACGGCGGGGGTGGAGAACTCCGCGCTGGTCCCTTCGATCGCCTTGGCGAAGGTGCGGGCCTTGCTCAGGTCGTCCTCCGCGAGGGGCTCGACGGCCCCCTTGTGGGGCGAGCGTCCGGTCGCCTTCTTCCCAATCCCCCCAAGGGCTCCGAGGGACTTGGAGGCGCCATTGGAGGGGCCGCCGGAGGGAGCGCTCGGGGCGGTCGCGGCGGGGGTGCCGCCGTCGGTGTCGTCGCCGCCGAGGATCTCCATCAGCTCGCGGTCCAGGTCCCGGTACACCGACCGCTCGGTGACCAGGGCGAGCACGTCGGCGAGCTTGGCGTCGGCGTCGACGATCGACCGGTACGTCGACTCCGTGTAACCGAGCGGGGCGCGGTGGACCCGGGACCAGGCGTCCGCCCAGGCGGCCTCGCGGCCGACACTGCCCCGGGGCGCGGCGGTCAGGATCTGCTCGAACTCGGCCCACACCGCCGGCTGCGCCGTGCGGCGCTTCGCCTCGTGCTCGCGGTCGAGCTTGGCCTCCGCCTCGGCCTTCTTCGCCTTGGCCTTGTCGGCGGCGCGCTGCGCCCGGTCGCGGGAGTCGACGGCGGCCCGGGAGTCCATCCACTCGCGCAGCTCCCACAGGAGCGGGGCCAGCAGTGAGAACGCCCCGAGGGTGGTGCCGGCGACCAGGCCGAAGTCCGCGGAGGTGTGGGTGAAGTTGATCCACCCGGCGAAGCCGGCGAGGCCTGCGGTCAGTCCCCAGAACGGGGCGAGGGGCAGGCCCTTGCGCCGGGCCCAGCTCGTGCCGCAGACGCCGACCCACGCGAGGAGTTCCAGGCCGAGCGGGGCCGGGGCGAGCAGCCAGGCCGGGCCGGCGCTCTCCTGCCCGGCCTTGTGCAGCCCGAGGAAGTAGGAGAGCTGGGCAGGCAGCGAGACGGCGAGCAGGACGATCACGGCGACCAGGGTCATCCGCTTGAAGACGAACCCGCCCTCGGCGCGGGCCTCGGCCCGCTTCGCCTTCCGCCGCTCGGCGGCGTCCGTGGCGGCGTCGTCCTGCTCGCGCTGGACCTCGGCGAGCCGGGCCCGCAACCGGGTCTGCTTGATCTCCTCGGCCAGGTTCGCGGTCTGCGCCTCGGCCTCGGCGCGCCCCGCGTTGATCGCGCTGTTCGCCGCGAACGCCTCGGCCTTCGCCTTGGTCAGCACCGCATCGGCGGACGCCCGCTCGGCCGCGGCCTCCTGAGTCTTGGCGTCGGCGTGCCGTTCCTCCCAGGACCGGTACGAGCTGCTCATCGGGTCTCCTCGGACGGGTCGATGGCGCGGGCCTCGGCAACGAGCGGGCAGCCGACGGACGGCGTGCCGGCCGGGCAGTCGCAGCGGCCGAGGGCGTGGGCGAAGTGGGCGGCGTCCTCAGCGTGGACCAGGCCGTCGTCCTCGGGCTCGGGCACGAGCACCTGGTCGATCTCGGCGGGGTCCATGCCGAGCTCCGTCAGGGTGCGGCGGATGTCGGGGCGGACCTCGTCCGCGGTGAGCGGCTCGGGCCGGTAGCCGTAGCGCCACCAGGCGCGGGCCGAGAGGTCGGCGCCGAGGGAGACCAGCAGGGTGACGGTCGCCGTGGTCGGGGTGACGTGCTGCTCGACCGCCTGCGGGTTGACGGCCCACCCGGCACCGAGGAGCGCGGCCAGGACGAGGGCCTTGTTGGTGGAGCCCACGACGGTCAGCGCGGCGGTGCGGGCGGCGGTGGCGATCTTCTTCACTGGGTGCTCCCGTTCGGGTCGGTCGGGGCGACGGTGTGGCGGGCGACGGCCGCACGGCTCGCGCGGGCGGCCGGGGTGTCGGGGTCGAGGTTCGGGAGGCCTCGGCGGGGGTGGACCTGGCGCCAGAGGGCGAGCACCCGGGCGGTCTCCGCGTCGTGCGCGGTGCCGGCCGGGGCGGTCCGGGCGTTCACGGCCGACCCGCGATCAGCCGGGCGAACGGCCGCCCGGCGTCGATCCGGTTGGCGTCGCGGCCGGTCAGGGCCCATCCTCGCGTCGTGCTGTCGTGCTCCGCCGTTTTCGTGCTGCGGGGCTGCGCGGTGGTCGTGCTCACAAGTTGCTCCCCGCGGGGGCGCGCCGGACCTTGAAGTTCGCCGGGTGCTCGGCGTGCGGGGCGTGGTGGGCGACGACGTCCAGGGCGAGGACGGCCAGGACGACCGGCACCAGGAGCAGCCGGGCGCCGGCGGAGATCTGCACGCCGAGCAGCCACAGGGCCAGGACGACCGGGGCGATCATCTTGAGGCGGACGGCGATGCCGACGAACAGCTCGCGCGGGCCGGGCAGGTCGGTGGTGGTCACGCCGCGGCCCTCCCGGAATCGGTGGTGCGGGTCGGCTGGGCCGGGAACGGGATCACCTGGCGGTCGAGCTCGACGTCGACCGCGACCTCGCCGAGGTAGAGGCCGACGGGGTCCTCGGCGAGCATGTCCCGCGCGGCGTCCAGGCGGGCGGCCTTCTCACCGGCGCTCTCGTCGATCAGGTCGTCCGCGAAGGCGAACAGGTCGACGCCGAGCAGGACGGCGAGCTCCTGGAGCTCGTCCGTGCTGGCCACCGGGGCAGCCGAGAAGTTCATGGCGGATTCGGCCCGCAGGGCGGGACCGGGCATGATGGTGTGCACGGTGTTGATCACATCCTCAGTCGCTTGAGGGTTGATCCGCCGAGCTGCGGGCCTCGGGGTGCGATCCCGGGAGCCCGCAGTGCCGTTTCCGGCATGGCGGTAGTGCGGATTCCGCGCCTTCCGTCGGGGTGCGATCCCGTCGTTTGGCGACGTGATGACTCTGGCACTGCCAGTGATTCCATGTCAACAGTCCAGTACTGTTCGCGTGTCGCGTTGACTACAGTCCAGTACTGTTCGCGTGTCGGGGCTAGCTCAGTCCTGTACTGCTGCGGTATAACTTGGCCCGACGAAAGGAGTCGGTGTGTCCAGCCGCTATGAGGAAATCGCCGCTGATCTGCGCAGGCGGATCAACGGGGGAGAGTTCGCCGCGGGGTCCACCCTCCCCGACTACGACGGGCTGACCAGCGAGTACGGGGTCGGACGGGTCACGATCACCAACGCCATCGACATTCTGCAGGCCGAGGGCCTGGTCCGTCCGGTGAAGCGCGTCGGCCTGGTGGTGAGAATCCCGGGAGAGCGCCGGCGGGTCCGACGCGGCAGCGCAATCATGCGTGACCCCCAGCGGGGGTACATCTTCCCGGCCGCCTCCAGCCCGGGCGAGCCCTGGGTCGTCCACGGCCGCCCGAAGGCCTCGGACGAGCCGCTCCCCGCAGACGTGGCCGAGCACTTCGGTGTGGCCCCGGGGACACTGGCGACTCGCCGACGGCGGGTCACCTCGCCGGCCGGGGAGGGCCCCTTCCAGATCGCCGACGCCTGGATTCCCGAGGCTGTGGCGGCTGAGGCCCCGCAGGCGGCGGATCCGGTGACCGGTCCGGGTGGGTACCTCGACCGGATCGAAGAGGCCGGGCACGGCCCCCTGGAGTGGACCGAGTACACCCGGCCCCGGCTTCCGTCGAAGGATGAGGCCAAATTGCTGGAGATCCCGGTCGTGATGCCGGTCCTGCAGGTGCTCACCGTGGGCGTCTCCGCGAAGACGAAGACCGCCGTTGAAGCCTCGGTGCGGGTCATCCCGGGGGATCGGGTGGAAGTGGTCTCCGACCTTCGCCGGGACCGGTCGGCCCGATGGCCGGTTGAGCCCGTGAGCCCCCCGTCCACGGCATCCTGAGTACGGACCACCCCCCGAGGATTCAGGAGACCGACACCATGGTCACGACGCTCACCGATCGCCTGGAAGAGTGCTCTGTCAACGCCGAACGGGTGTATGCCGAGCTGGCGGCGCGAGCTACTCGGGGGGATGGCCTGGACCTGATGCCGCTCGTCAAAGACCTGGCCGACAAGCTGGGACTGAGCCGACGGATGGTCACCGACGCGGTGCAGGATCTCACCGACGCTGGCCTGCTGACGACGCGCCGGGTCTATGCTCTGGAAACCGACCGTCTCGGTGAATAGCCAGGCGACCCGGTATGGTGGCTCCCGGTGATCCCTACGTGACCGATGTGGACCACCACCCGTGCTGTGCCCGGCCTGTGCCGGGAAAGTTAAAACCCCCGCGGCATCCTGCCTGCGGGGGTCTAACCGGAACTCGTCTGATCTTGGCGGACGGTTCGAGTTCCCTCAAAAGTCGTCGCACTGGGACGACCTTCGGCTGCGAGCTGCGGTGTGCGGCCCCTTTGGGGACACCTCACCCGCTTCCCAGCGCTGCCTACATGCTACCGGCAGCACGGCCCTGGGAAAACCGCACCCGAAATAGGCACGCCAGTTTTGCGACATCGGAGGCACTGGCGTATGCGTGTGTTCACCTGCCCGACCCCGGCCAGCACTGGCGCCGGGGCCACCGGATGCAGCAGGACTGTGATCAGTCGTTCGGTTGGCGTGTCGCGCCCCCGAACCGTCGGCGGCCGGCCAGGCCTCGGCGGTGGTGACGCGATGACCGGGGCTGCGTTCGGGATCGAAGAGGCCGACGCCGTTCTCCGGGGTGCCCCCGCAAAGGCCGTCACGATCCTCCATGAGATGGCCTCCGGCGGCATCCTAGTGCATGCCCTCGACCACCTGGGCCTGACGCATCTCCTGTTCGCCACCGCCCGTGCTGAGGAAATCACGCCTCAAATTGTCTGGAAGCAGCTGCAGAGCCTGGGCCTCTCGGTCCAGGAGTTCCACGCTTCCCGGGACGGAAGTGCACGGTGAGCGGGTTCGAGTACGACGACGACCAGGGCGAAGAGCTGGTCCCGGATGAGGACTGGCCAACCTTCTTCACGATGGTTCCGGTTTGGCTGCTGCTGTGTGGGTGCAGCGCGCAGGCGTACCGGATGTACGCGTTCCTGGCGGAGCACATCAACCAGCGCGAGCCCGGCAAGCGGATCGCCTGCCCGAAGCAGGTGGCGGTGGCGCGGGTGCTCGGACTCAAGGACGACCGGCAGGTCGCCCGGTACCGGCAGGAGCTGGCGGGGCTGGGCGCGCTCCGGGTGGAGGAGTACCGGTACAACGGCGGGATGCGCCGCGGGTACCGGTACGTCGTGCGGTTCAACCCGCCCGCCGGCTTCGAGGGGCTGCGCTCGCTGCAGGCGTTCTACGAGGCGAACCCGGACGTACGCTCGGCGAAGTCCGAGGGCCGGACCAAGACCGCAAAGACGCTGGAGATCCCGGCGCAGGCCGGGCCGCAGACAGGTAAGAGCGCGGCTCCGGCGGACGGCGCAGCCGCGCCCGGCGCGGCGAAGCCGACCAAGCCGAAGACCGGCAAGCGCGGCAACGTCGCGCTGCCGCCGGAGGTGCTGCAGGTCCTCGGTGCCTTCCCTCAGCCGCTGCGGAACGCGATGAAGGAGACGGCGCACACCGACTCGCCGAAGACGCTGGTGACTGCGGTGACCAAGGCCCTGCAGGGCCGTACCGCCGAGCAGCTGGTCGACCGGGTGTCGCGGCGGTGGTGGCTGCACGGGTACGAGACGAAGTTCGGGGCCGGCGAGCTGAACCGGCCGGTCGGCGTGGCGGTGGCCATGCTGCGGCACGGCGAGTGCCCCGACGCGGGCTGCGAGGACGGCGAGGTGCTGGCCACCGGCGAGCCGTGCCGGCAGTGCATCGAGCGCGGCAAGGACTACCGGGTCGAGCGGGCCGCCACCCGCAAGGCGCAGAAGGAGGCGGCGGCGTCCGCCAGGCGCCGGGTGATGTGCCCGGCCTGCGAGCGCGACCGGGGCACTGACGGTGCGCTCTGCCCGGGCTGCACGCAGGCCTTCGAGCGGGAGATCGCCGAGGCGGCCGATCGGACGGCCGCCGACGTCGCCGCGACGCCGGGCCTGACGCCGGAGCAGGTCGCCGGGGCGCGCGCGCTGGTCCTGTCGCTCGCCGAGCAAGCCCGCGAGCAGGCCTGCGCAGACGGCGCGAACGACCTCGCCCAGCTCCTGGCGGCCCGGATCGCGGCGGAGGGTGCTGCCCGCGACGCCAACCAGGCCCGGGTGGCGTCGGGTTCCGCGCCGCAGGACCGCGTGCCTATCCCGACACCTGCTCTCGACCTGCGGTCGGACCGGGAGCCTGAGCCGTGCCGGGGGGTCAAGCGGGACGGTTCGCCGTGCCACCGCAGCACCGATGCCGAAGACGGCCTGTGCGGGCCCTGCCAGGGCGCGCAGCGCGCCAAGGCCGAGGACTTCGCCACTGTCTGCTGACTCAGCACCGCTCCGACCCGGTCCGGCCGCCTTGGCCGGGCCGGGATTCGGCGTGCCCGCAGGTCAACCACCACAGGCTCGTTAGCTCCGACAGGTCCAACGCGGACGCCGTGCGGAACCAACGGCCGCCTGCCCCGGGCTGCCGGTCGTATGGGACAACGGCCCGTTGGCCGTCACGGCACAACGGTCGTACGGTCCGATTGTGGGTGACAGCCGGCGATGCCAGTGGTGCCGGGCACCGCTGACCGGTGGCCCGGGTCAGCGGTACTGCCCGCGGCCGCGCACCTGCCGCCAGTCCGCCTATGCCGCCCGTCGGCGGGCCGCCCGGGCCACCGAGCCGCAGGCGGCGCTCGCCCAGTTCGGCCACGAGCTGCAGCTGCGCGTCGAAGCGATGCGGGAGGTGCTGCTGCAGACCGTCCTCGCGGAGGGCAGGGCGCCCGGCCTGCTGGCCTCGGCGGCCGCCGACGTCGAGCAGCACGTGCGGGACCTGGTGGTGGTTGCCGTACTGGCCGAGCGGAGCGCCGGCGCCTCCTGGGCGCGGATCGGGGAGGCGTTCGGCATCAGCGCCGACGCGGCCCGCCACCGCTGGCGCTGGTACGAGATCCGCCGGGCGCCGGCGAAATCGCCTGCCGCCCGGAGCGGTTCGGGGTGACCAACCGGCCGCGAAACCGGCCCGGTTTCGCGGCGCATCCATCGCGGTTTTCGGGCCGTTTTCGCGCAAAACCGCAGGTCACACCGGAGGTGGTGTTTTTGCCACGTCCGGCAGTAGTGAAAATGCCACCTCGCGTGGTGGCGTTTTCGCAGCCGTGCGAGGTGGCAAACACGCCGCGCCAGAACTACACCAAGGTCAACTAGACCAAGTTGACCTAGACCAAAGACGGGTTGCGCCTTCGGCGCGTAGCGCCGGTGAACGCCGTAGGCCATCTACAGGTAGTGGCGCGCGAGCGCTCGATGGCGGCTCCGCCGCGGCCGCCGGCGCGAGCGCCGGAACCGATCCGCCCACCGTCCTCCCCTAACAGGCCCTGGCGCGTCCGGCTGTCTCGGCGGGGACCACCCGCGGTGGTCCCCGCCATACCCACCGAACCCACCGTTGCCGAGGCGACCCCCCGCCCGGAAAGACCAGGTCAGAAACCGCAACCACCGCCGACCCGCACCCGAGTACGACGGGAGGACGGCACGCGGCGCCGCTCAAGGGCGCGAGGGCCTGTTAGGGGTCCTTTGGAGGGCGCGGGGCCGCGTCACCCGATCGGGTGAACGTGGGCGGTGACCTGCGGGTTTGCCCGTGGCCGGGGTCATGACGCGGCCCCGCGCGTCGTGGCTGGCCTCCGTACGGACAGTGGCCGTGGTGGAGAAGCGGAAGACCGGGGAGGGTGCGCGGTGGCCCGGAGTGCCGGTGGTGACCGCCTGACGGGCCGCGCGTGCTCCGTCCCCGCCCGTGCGGCCGTGGCCGGCCGCCCGACCGGTGCCGGGCGCGGCCCGCCGGTGGCTCTGGTCAGGACCAGGCGACCGGGCTCCGCCCGGGCTGACTACGGCGGGGGTCCGGTCGAAAACCGCTGTGCGGCCGCCTGCGGGCCGATCTCGGGTTTGCGCATCGCAGGGGGTGGATGTGGCGCGAGAGGGCGTCAGGGGGCCTCTGGGGCTTCCTCCTGGCGGTCGATCAGGCCCGACGTCAGGCCCCGGTGGTTGGCTGGCCGCGGGACGGGGACGCCGCGGACCCTCGTGTCAGGGATTCCTGACACGCCGACCTTTTGTCAGGAGTTCCTGACGTCACCGACTCGCGTCAGGATCGTTGACGTCTCCGAGTAGCGTTAGGAGAGCTTGACGCCATGGGGCGTCTGTCAGGAGGTATTGACATGGAGCCGGACATGGCAGTGGACGTGCCGGAGGAGGAGCACGTCGGTGAGCTGCTGGCGCTGGCGGGCAGCGGGGCCGAGCTGGACAGCCCATGGCACCGGCACGACGGCCAGAACGGCCGGGCCCGAGCCGTGGCCGGGCGGGCGACCTGCTCGTGCGGCTGGCGCGGGGAGATGGTCGCGCTCGACTTCGCCGACCGGGCCGTGACGGACGGGGTCGGGTCGGAGTGGTACACGGCGTGGGAACAGCACCTCGCCCACGTCGCCGGCGACCAGGTCCCCGAGGACGTCCTGCAGCTGATCGCGCAGTTGCGGCGGCGCCTGCAGGAGCTGACCGTCGAGCGCCCCCTCGCTGGCGTCCGGGCCGCCGACCAGGTCGAGCGGATGGGCCGGACGGTGATGTTCGACGCGGTCAAGGCGGCCCGGGCCGGGCGAGCGAGCTGGCAGGACGTCGGCGATGCCGCCCGGGTCAGCCGGCAGACCGCCCATCAGCGGTTCGCCGCGCTGATGGACGCGCCGACCGGGCGTGGCGTGCGGCAGGCGCCCCGCCGCGGCGAGGGGACCGGCTCGTGACCGTCGACACCGCGCTGACCGGCCGGGCGCTGCTGGCGGCGGCCGCCGCCGAGGTGGCGTCCTGGCCCGCCGTCTCCGACTCCCGCGCCCGCCAGGTCCGGTGGGTGGCCGGCGAGTACGGGCGCGCCCTGGAGCACGCCGACCACCCACTCGGCGACGGCGCCACCCGGGGCGAACTGTTCCGCCGGGTGCCGGTGGACGCCTACCTGGTGCTGGCCCGCAGGGGCGAGCTGCGGGTGCGCGCGGCCCGCGACCCGAAGAAGCCCTCCCCCCACAGTGAGCAGACGCGCGTCGAGGTGCTCGGTCTGCTGGCCACCGCCTGCGAGGCCCTGGCCGAACTGCCCCCGCAGCCGGACCCGCCGAGCAAGGCGCCGGTGGCGCCCCGGCCTCGGGCGCTGCTGCGGGACTCCCTGCACGAACTCGCCGACCGTGCCGACGCCCTGCCCGGGCAGGTGAGGATGCTGGCGATCGGCGCGGTCGTGTCGGACACGGCCGCCCGCTCCGGGGAGCTGTGCGCGGTCACCCTGGAGGACCTGGCGCCCACCCTGGAGGAGGTGCGGCTGCTGCGCCGGCCGCAGGGCCGGGCGGAGGACCAGGCCTACCGGGAGCTCGCCGCCCTGTCCGGGCTGGCCCGGGCCGCGCTGCGGCGCTGGCTGACGGAGCGGCAGGCCCTGATGGCGCGCGTCGGCGGCACCGCGACCGCGCTGTGGGTGAGCCTGCACGCCAACCACCACGACGGCCAGGCCGTCCCGCCCGGCACGCCGCTGATGCCGCGCGGCCTGTCCCGGGCGTGGACGCGGGCGGTCGCCGAGACCAACGACCAGATGGCCGGGGAACCGTCGTGGGCACCGCTGCCCACCCGCATGGAACAGCTGCGGCGCGGCGTGCGCCCGACCGCCACCGAGGCCCCCCGCGAGGTCGACGCCGAGAAGGCGGTCGACCTGCTGGCGGCGGTCACCGCAACCGCCGTGGCCCTGGCGGCCGCCCGGGCCGACGGCGGTGAGGGCTCCACAGCGGAGCTGCGAGCGCGCGTCGCCGCCCGCCAGGCCGTGCGCGACGCCTGGGCCGAGGGCATCGAGCACCACGTGCTCCTGGGCGTGCTCGGCGACGCCGGACTGCGCGAAACCGCCGACCTGGCGGCCGCGGGGTGGGAGCCCGTGCTACTGGCCGCGCTAGACCGGGCGGTGGGATGGGGCCGGCCCCGTCGGGCGGAGCGCACCGGCAACGGCCGCCACGTCCCCGACCACCGGTAGGCCGTGGCCACCGTGGCGACTACAGGAGGGCTTCGCCGGGGCGCAGGTAGCGCACCAGGTGAGGCAGGTACAGGACCGGCCGGCCCGGCGCCGCCTTGATCGAGTACGTGATCCCGCGCCGCTCCCACACGGAAGTGCCCACCAGGTCCATACCCGCCTCCAGGAGCCGCCGGTCGGCCGGGTGGTACACCCACACCACCCGGTGGTAGATGCGGCCGCCTCCCGGGAGCCCCTCGACGGTGAGCACCTCGGCGTCGTCGGTCGCGGCCTCGGCCGCCCTGACCAGCTCGGCGTACGCCGTGTAGAGCGCCCACCGCTCCCGGTCCCAGTCCACCCGCCGCACCTTGGTGTGGCTGCCCAGGACGTTCTCCGTCCACCTCCGCCGCCGGATGCAGCCAAGGCCGGCCAGCACCGCGTCGCGCTGGGCAGCGGTCAGCGGGACCTCCGGGTGCTCAAGCCTCGCCACCGCCACGCCGAGCGGATGGCCGCCCGCATCGTCCAGCTCGAACGTCTCCGAGCGCCCGAAGTCGTCGGGCGTGGGGTACGCGAACACCTCGCACAGTCCCGCCTGATCGCCAGCCACGCCCGGCTCAACGAACCGCCGCCCCGAACGACACCCGCCCCCGGGCCGGCCGCTCTGCAGGACGGTCGACACCAGGCCGGGGGTCGAGGAACATCGGAACGGAAACCGGCGCTAAGCCCGGATCGGTCCAGGTGAGCGGCTGACGGGCCGTCGGTGCCGGGTGGTCGTGAAGTCGTTCCACAGATAACGCCCTATTATCTGCGGTATCACTGAGCGCGACCTGCGGGGACGTCTTCCGCACGCTGCGTGAAGCGACCCTGTTATCTGTGGCAAGGGAGAGACGGTGCCCGCGGTCCTGCTGCTGCCGACCGGGAAGGCGCTGACCGTCCGGACGGCGGCCGACGCCTTCCTCGACTCGCTCGGCAACCCGAACACCGCCCGGAACTACGGCATCGCCGTCGGGAAGACCGCCGAGCGGATCGGCGAGGGCCGCCCGCTCGCCGCCGTCGCGGACGACGAGATCGGCGAGGCGCTGGAGCTGCTGTGGGGCAGCTCGGCGGTGAACACCTGGAACGCCCGCCGCGGCGCGGTGCTCTCGTGGACGAGCTGGTGCGCCGAGCGCGGCTACGACGGCCCAGCGGTCCCGGCCTGGGCCAAGCGGATGCCGCCGCCCGACTCCGACACCCCGGTGCGCTCGAAGATGGCGATCGACCGGCTGATCGCCCGCCGCGACGTCCACCTGCGGGAGAAGACCCTGTGGCGGATGCTCTACGAGACGTGCGCCCGCTCCGAGGAGATCCTGGACGTCAACATCGAGGAGCTGGACCTGGCCGGACGCCGCTGCCCGGTGAAGTCCAAGGGCGCCCAGCCCAAGGTCCGCCGCCGCGGCGCCGCCCGCGCCGACTACGTGCTGGAGACGGTGTTCTGGGACGCCGGCACCGCCCGGCTGCTGCCCCGCCTGCTCAAGGGCCGCACCCGCGGGCCGGTGTTCGTCACCCACCGCCGCCCCGGCCCCGGCAAGGTGCTCTCCGCCCGCGACGTCTGCCCGGACACCGACCTGGCCCGCCTCTCCTACGGCCAGGCCCGCGCGCTGCTCGACCAGCACACCGCGCTGGCCGGGCCCGGCACCGGCTGGGACCTGCACGAGTACCGCCACTCCTCCCTCACCCACCTCGGCGAAGCCGGGGCCAGCGAGCTGATGCTGATGGCCAAGTCCCGGCACAAGAAGGCGGAGAACGTCCGCCGCTACTTCAAGCCGTCCGCCGAGGCCATCGCCAAGGTGACCAGCCTGCTCGCACCTGGCGACGCCCGCCGCTGAACACGTCAACCTTTTCAACCGAAAAGGCTGGACTGAGGCGTTAACCGAACGTGAATCGGCCCGCTGACGTCACCTCTACGCTGGGTCGCATGACGGTTACTCAGACCACTGGCGTCCTCACCGCCGTAGCCACCGCCGCCGGCGCGACAGGCGTCACCGGCGACGCCGCCTACGTGCACACCCTCGCGGACGGCACCGTGGCTGCCTGCCTGGTGGACGGCATCGGGCATTCGCCCCGGATCACCGCGCGGGCCGCATTTCTGGCGGAGGTCGGCGCCCGAATCGGGGCGACTCGGGGCCCGCTCCACGGACTCCTCACCGCTGCGGAGATGATCTCCGACCCCGGTCCGGAGGACTGCCCGGAGGAGGATGCGGTGGCGGTTGTCGCCGTGGCGCACCCCGACCGCGGGGAAGTCTCGATCGCCTGGACCGGCGACTGCGCGGCCTGGAGCTACGACCCGGACACCGAGAAGGTGGTGCGGCTGACCACCGATCACACCATGGGCGAATTCCTCCGCCAGGTGCACCCGGGCGGCCCGCCAGCCCGCGCCGACCACCATGACGACTGGGTGCGGGTCAGCCTCGCCCGGTCGTCCATCGCCACTGTGCGGGAGACGGAGACCACCGCCCGGCTGGTGCTGCTGGCCAGCGACGGCGTCCACAAGCCGCTCGGCGACGGCTTCGCCGATCTGATTCGCTCGGTCGCCCCCCTTCATGGCCCGCAGCGACTCGTGGACGTCCTGCTCCAGAGCGCCCTGGCCCGCGCCGTCTACCCCCACCAGAAGGGCGAGCGGGACGACGCCACCGTGATCGTTCTCGCTCTGCCCGAAGGCTGCTGACCACGCCTGCCGCCGGACGCCACGGATCGGCTCCCCGGTCGTTTCCCCGATGTGAGCACCCGCCCGTACGAGCACAGCCTCGGCCTCCTCTTCCTGGACCTCGCCCCGGAGCACCTGGGCGAGCAGGATGCCGCCCTCTCCCTGATCGCCCACCTGCGTGAGAACGGGCCGGCCCGCATCCGGCACGCTCTCGCCTGCCGGCACTTCGTGCTGACCGGCGACCCCTCCCGGCTCGACTCCTACTTCGCCGCCGCGGACATCGGCCCCGACGATGAGTTCGGCCGCGAGGAGGTGGCCGCCGGGCGCCAGTACGTCGAGCAGGGGCGGATGCTGGAGTGGGTCGCCACCGGGATCCACTCCTTCGACGCCGAGTAGCGCCCCGGCGGTGCCCGGGGTGCCGGTCCACTCGGCGGGCCGGACGTACGGTGGAGGCATGGCCGGGCGGCGCCGGTGCGCGCACTGCTTCAAGCCGCTGCGGGCGACCGCCCGCAGCGATGCCCGGTTCTGTGGCCGCGCCTGCAAGGCCGCCGGTCGCCGACAGTGGCGCCACATCGCGGAGGCCGTCCGCATCGGCCTGGCCCTGGTCACCGGGGAGGACGACGAGCGGGTGGTGCGCTGCCCGTCGTGCCGCCACCGCTTCGTCCTCGGCCACCTGCACCGCCGGGACTCCGTCTACTGCAGCCCGCGGTGCAGGCAGGCCGCCTACCGGGCGCGCCAGCGGGTCCGCGAAGCCGTCACTACCCCGCCGGGCGTGACGGCTCCCGTACCCCTCTGCGGCCCGCTGACCAGCGCGGACGCTACCGGGGAGACCACGGCGGCGGGGAAGGCGCTCACCACTCGCCGGCGGCGTTCGGGTCGCGCAGGGGCCGCAGGCCACCGGGCAGCTCCGGCAGCTGGAAGGAGTACCGACCGAGCATGTTGACATGGTGGCGCACGAACGGCGAGAGCCGGGCGACGTCCTCGTCCTGGACGTCGAAGCCGCCGACGCGCAGGCGGGCCAGGGCGGCATCCATGTAGCGGGTGTTGAAGAGCACCAGGGCGTTGAGGACCAAGCCGAGCGCGCCGATCTGGTCTTCCATGCCCTCCTGGTAGTTCTGGTAGAGCTGGCCGGCGCGGCCGTGGAAGATCTTGCGGGCGAGCGCGTGGCGGCCCTCCTGCAAGTTGGCCTGGGTCTTGATCTGGCGCCGGTAGGAGGGCTCGTCCGCGAGCCGCAGGATGTGCAGGGTCTTGGCGATCCGGCCGTAGTGGGCGATCGCGTCGCCGAGCTGGGTGGGCCGGCCGTCGCGCGAGAGCATCCGGATCACGTCGTAGGCCCGCACCGCGCCGGTGTGGATCGAGCCGATGATCCGCAGCACGTCCTCCCAGTGCTTCTCGATCCGGTCCAAGTCGACCCGGCCGCGAGCCGCGTCCTGGAAGGGGCCGTAGTCGGCGGTGCGGTCGATCCGCCACATCTTCTGGTCGGGCAGGTCGGCCAGCTGCGGGGCGTAGGTGAAGCCGGCCAGGGTGAGCAGGCCGAACACGATGTCGCTGTAGGAGGCGGTGTCGGTGACGATCACCTCCGGGCGCTGGCCGCCGTCGCGGTCGTAGAGGACGTCCAGCACGTAGAGGGAGTCGCGCGGGGTGCCGGCCACCACCTTCCCGCCGAGCCCGGCGGCCTGGTCGTTGATCAGGTTGAGCCAGGTCGCCCCGGCCCGGCGCCCGCCTCCGCCGGTGGAGGCGCCGAAGTACTTCGGGTTCGGCCTGGCGTACACCGAGGGCACCGGCACGACGAACCGCATGCCGTCGACCGAGGCGACCAGGCCGCCGCCCCACGCCTGCGCAAGCGGGATCGACGCCTGGGCTCCGATGAGGGAGGCGTTCGCGGCCCGGTAGGTCTCCAGCCGCAGGTACGTCTGGTCCACGTGGGACAGCCGGCCGTACTTGAGCGCGTCCGGCCCGCCGATCACCGGGGTGTAGCCGACGTTGCAGCCGTGCGCGACCAGCAGCGCCGCGATCGTCACGTGCAGGTCCTTGAGGCGGGCCTCGCCGCCGGTCACCGAGGTGAACGCCTGGTCCGCGCCGGTCCAGGAGAACACCTCCGGCAGATCCACCCGGGGCAGCATCGAGTTCACCTGCGCCCGCAGCTCCAGCAGCGAGGCGGGCTCCGGCTCGGGCTCCAGCGCCGCGAAGTGCAGCCGGCCGTCGTCGTCGAAGACGATCTGCGCGTTCGCCGGCACCCGGGAGGCCACCTCCCGGTAGGTGCCGTCCAGCAGCGCGGCCCGCGCCGCCAGGTGCTCGCCCGCGTCCTCGGGCAGGCCCAGGGAGGCCAACACGGTCGGCTTCGCCGCCTCCCACGCCTCGCCGGCCAGCAGCTTGGCCCGCGGGTCGCCCCACTTCGAGGAGTTCTTGGCGAACACCTCCTTGCGCCGCAGCAGCCGGTGGGCCTGCTCCAGCACGCAGAACGTGTACGCCTTCCAGTCCACCTCGCCCGGCTCCAAGTGCGGCGCCGCCAGCACCAACCGCTTCCACGAGCCGGACAGCAGCTCGGTGTCGATCTCGGCCTGGCCCACCTTCTTGCGGCCCATCAGCTCCGGCAGCGATTTGAGCGCCTTCACCACCGGCAGGCCCTCCGGGGTGGCTCCGAAGTCGACCACCTTCACCAGCAGCTTCAAGAACGGCCGCACCGTGGCGAACCGGGTGACCAGCACCCGCCGCCACGCCTCGTCGGCGTCCGAGTCCAGCGGCGGCGTCAGCTCGAACATCGCGGCGATCGCCGCCGCCAGCTCGTCGCGGGTCACCACCGCCTCGATCTCCTCCCACATCGCCGCCAGGGTGGCCACCTTCGGCTCGGTGACCTCCCCGGTGTCGGTGTCGACCTGCTCGGCCGTGGTGTCGAACACGACCTGCAAGGCCACGGCGAGCTTCGCGCCGGCCCGCTCGACCTTCGGCAGGGTCCGCAGCTTCTCCTTCGCCGTGTCCCGCTCCGCCCGCGCCAGCAGCCTGGTGGCGACCAGCACCTCCAGCAGGTCCAGCGCGTCGTCCACCGCCCGCGTGGTCAGGTACACCGCGGTGGCCAGCAGCGTGGCGAGGCGCCGGGAATCGCCGTGGCGCCGCAGCAACGACGCCTTGCCGTCCACGCCGTACCGGGACAGCTCCGCCAGCCGGCGCGGCGGCACCCCAGCCACGTCCACCTCGCCCAGGCCCAGCGCGGCGATCTCCTCGGCGCGCTCCAGCGCGGCCTTCATCTGCGGCCCCGACACCCGCACCGGACCACGCCGCAGCCGGTCCAGCTCCGAGACCCGCTGCCCGGCCGGCACCGTCAGCAGGTCGTCCAGCACCGCCCGCTGGCCCGGCGTCAGCATCCCGTGCAGGGTGTCCCACAGCCGCTGGTTCGCCGCCTCCCGCACCGACGCCACAAGCCGGGCCAGCGTCGTCACCCCCGGCAGCAGCACCCGCCGCGGTCAGGCCGTCGAGTGCGCCGACGCCCGCGAGGAGGCCGTGCTCGACCTCGACGCGGACGAGCTGCGCGAGCTCGCCCAGTTCGCCCGCGCGATGGGCGAGGCCCCGACGGCCGCGGTCGACCGGGCGGTGCGCGCCGCGCTCGCCGAGCTCGCCCTGTGGGAGGCGGAGCTCGCCGAGCTCGGCGAGCTCCTGGTCGCCGCCGAGCCGGAGCGGCCCGAGCTGCCGTCCGGGGCGGCCGACGTCGGCCGGGAACTCGACGGGCGGCTGCACCGGGCGCGGGCCGCGCTTCTGGCGGCCGTGTGCGAGTACCACCACGGCGGCTCCGGCCCCGGGCCGGGCACCCGGCCGTGGTGACGCCCGGGACAGCAGCCGACACCGGTTCGAGGGGACGGGGCTGTCGCCCGACAGGTGGCGCCGGCCGTGGGCAGGGGCGTCACTTCCCGCTGCGGCGGGCACCGGGGTGTCGGGTGTCGGGCGCCACCTGTCGGGTGCGGGGGTCGGGTCGTGTCGGGGGCCGTCAGGGCCGGGCCGACACGGCCGGGGGGCCCTGGACGGCCCGCAGGTGTCGGTCGGCGGCCCCCGCCCGCCGCATCAGCCGCTGACCGGTCCGCTCCGGGACTCCCAGCCGGCGTCCGGCCTCCGCACCCGACAGGGCCGGTTCGGCCTGCAGCCACTGGAGGATCTGCTGCAGCCGGGGGTCAGTACCGGCGGGCTGGGACGTGACGGCCAGCGCGGTGGCGCCGTTGGTGGCGGGTTGAGGGGCTGTCGGCCCGACCGGCGCCGACACCCGGCTCGTGACGGTCCGTGTCGCGGGCAGGGCCTTGCCCGACCCGACAACGCCCGCCCCCGCCCCGACAACGGACCCGACAGCGCCGGCTGTCGCGACGCGGGTCGCGGCGGGCCGCCCCGAGGTGACGGCCTGGCGGGCGGGCACCGGCCCGACAGGGGCACCCGACACCGGGGGTGTCGGTGCGCCGACGGCGACCGGGCTCGCGGCCGACGTGGCGGGGTTCAGAGTGTCGGCCTCCCAGGGCGACGGGAGAGCGGTCCTGGCGAGGGTGTTGCCGTGCTGGGCGACGGCAAGCTCGGCACGCAGGAGGTCGTGCAGCCGGGGGTCCCGGGCGACACCGGCAACCCGGAGCGCTTCCTGTTGGCGGCGGTTGACACGCTTCGCCCGCCACGAATCCTCGGGGAGCAGGCGCAGGCGGACGGACAGGGCCACGGCGCGGTCGAAGGCCCGGTCTCGGGCGATCTGGTCGGCGGCCCGTTCGCCAGCCGCCATGCCGAGGCGGGCCAGCAGCCGCTCGCGGGACTCCCGGGCAAGCATGGACAGCAGGTTGTTGGAGGCCTGGGACCCGCGGCCGTGGCGGAGCTCGATGCCCATCGCCAGGTGCCACAGCACGGCGGCGCCGACCGGCCCGAATCCGATCCGGAACACCGCCTCGGCGAGGCTGTGGGACTCGGCCACGGCCGAGACGGAGGCGAGAGCGGTGATCGCCCACACCAGTCGGCCCGCGGTGCCCGTGCTGCCGGTGTCCCGTAGGGACTGCCGGGCCATCAGTGCGCACGCCATGAGGGAGATCTCGGCCACCGCGAACAGCATGGTCCGTTCGTGCGGGTCCGTGATGGACAGCTTGTCACCCGCGAAACGCCAGTTCGTCGACAGGCCCACGCTCGTGGCAACCAGGGCGCCCAGGGTCGCCATAGCCGATCCCGAGCTGAAACTCCATCCCCACCTAGGGGCCTTCTCGTCCTCGCCCGCGGCGATCCGCGCCAGGCGCACGGCGGTCCGCGCCCGGATGAAAAGAGCGAGGACGACGGCGACGGAGACGGCGAGCACGACCGACGCGACGGCGGCAACCCCGTACCAGGGATGCCCTTCCAACCAGGTCAAAAATCCGCGCACGTCACGTTCCTCTGCTCGCTCATCCGGCTCTCCGGTGATCATCTGACGGGACGAGGGTAGTCCGGCGGAACTTCCGTTCAGATTCCGCCCGCTTCCGCGCTCGGGACGGCTGGCGCCTGGGTGGGGTGCCGATGGTTCTTGGCACACTGTCAGGCCGGGGTCTTGGATCGCTCGTGGCGCCAGATCAAGGGGAGCTGATGGGCTGGCATTTCCCCATGTCAGATGGGGTTCCATGGCCCGGCTGCACGTCTTGGCACGCTGTCTTGTGCGAGTAAAGAAACCCCAAAGGAGCACCCGGTGACACGGGCTTGGTCACGCTTTTGTTAACACTCTGCAGCACCCTGGCGTGTCGCCTGCCGCCTACGCGTTGGCAGACGCTCCCGCTCCCCCAAGGGTTCACACCATCGCTCGCAGGCCTGCCCATGCGTTCATCCACACCTTCGGGGCCACCAGTGGATGCGCCCTCATGTACGCGGCTCGATACGCACCTGGGCACAGGAGAGCAGACGCGGTGAAGAGCGATGCTCAGCGCGCTTTCGTGCGCACGTCGGCGTGCTGTTGAGTCAGCACTGGGCGGAGCGACGGCGATAGCGGCCCGGCGCGCGCGGCCGGACGCCCTGCAGAACCGGACAGTGGCCGTGAGGCGCGGTGCACCGTCAAGGGCGCGGTGCGCCGCGGGGCCGGACGCGTTTGGTTGGATAGTGCTACGAGCACTGCTGTGGCGACCGGAGTCCGGGACCGCCCGCGAGAGGACGAGAGCGAGAGATGACCCAACCCGCCGTACCCCCGATCGCGGGCGTGCCCGCGACCTTCGCGGGGCCCGCCGTCCTGCCCCAGCCGACGGTGCCGCCGCAGAGCGCCGGCGAGGAACCGGAGGTGGACGCCGAGGAGACCGCGCCGGCCCCGCCGCTGAGCGTCCGGGAGGATCCGCGGTGGGAGCCTCCCACCCGGGGCCTGCGCCTGGAACTCCTGGTGGCCTGGCTGAGGCCAAGACTGACGCGCACGATCGCGGTCATCAACGGCAAGGGCGGGCAGGGGAAAACCAGCGTGGTGTGCAACCTCGCCGTGCTGCTCGCCGAGGTCCTCGTCCAGTCCGGCTCGAAGCGGCGCGTGCTGGTGGTGGACCTGGACCCGCAGGCCAACACCGGCCTGGACCTCGGGCACCAGGACCGGGAGGGCGACGACGGGGGCGAGGGCCTGGAGGACGCGGTCCTCAAGGGCAGGCCGCTGCACGTCATCCGGGACGTACGCCCGCAGCTCGACGTCGTGCCGAGTGGCGACTCCATCGAGCTCCTCGGCTCGGACATCATGAGCCGTGTCACCCGCGACGGGGACACCGCCTGGCTGAACCTGGCCCTGGCGCTCGCGAAGATCGCGCACGAGTACGACTGGATCCTCATCGACTGCCCGCCGGGGGAGGCGAACATCCAGAAGCTGGCGCTCGCGGCCGCCCGGTACGCGGTGATCCCGGCTCACCTCGACGCGGCGTCCCGGCGGGGCCTGGCGAAGGTCTCGCGCCGGTTCGAGGACGCGGGACGCTACAACCCTGACCTCGACCTCCTCGGGGTCGTCCTGTTCGATTTCCAGCGGAGGATGAGCCGGCCCAAGGACGGCAGTGCGCCGGAGCCGATCGGCCAGGTCGTGCGCCAGCGGCGCCGTATCGAGGCGGTGTTGCGACGGGTGGGCTCTGACGCGCCCGTCTTCGAGGCCTTCGTCCGCAGCGCGGACCTGGTGGCCGAGCAGTGCCGCGACCGGGGGCAGACCGTGTTCGAACTGTCGCGGTCCACGGACGGCGTCCAGTGGTGGGAGCTGCGCGCCGGCCGGAAGAACGGCACGGTCCTGGCCTCCGACCGCGCGGAGGCCGTCGGGCAGGACTACGAGGACCTGGGCGCCGAGATCGTCGACCGGGTCCTCGCGATCGAGCAGCTGGAGGCGACCGCGTGAGCGACAACCCCGCCGTCCGTCCGCCGGCCGAGCCCGCCGTCAACGGCTTCGGGCCCGGCCGTGGCCGAAACCGGCTGCTCCAGAGCATGGCCCCCGGGGCCGTGACCGCCCCGCCGTCGTCGACCCCCGCCCCGGCCCGGCCCGCAAACCGGGAACCGGCCGCCCCGCCGCCCGCCGTCCCGGCCGCCCCGCAGCCCGATGCCGCGCGCGTTGCCGTCCAGGACGTGCGACCGGCCGTGAACCATCTGACTGCACCGGCCGGCCCGTCGGTGCCCGACCACGGACCGGAATCTCCGCAGGCGGTCCCGGCGCCAGCACCCGAAGGCCTCGCGGACGATGACGACTACGCACCTGACCCGGAGGAGGGGCTGACCCGGGAGGTGAAGCCGTTGCTCCCCCTGTCGGTGATCGCGCGGTTCGAGAAGTTCGAGCGGCGCACCCGGCTCCCGCGGGCGGTGATCCTCCTGGACGCGATCGACCACTGCCACAGCACCGGCGTTCTGGGCAGGCTGCTCGCCCCGCAGGCGGTGCGGCCGGAGGGGTCGCTGTTCCCCCGGCGGGCCCCGGCTCATCGCCGGCTGCCGAAGACCGAGAAGGAGACGCAGCTCTCCTTCCGCCTCACGGAGGCCGAGCGGGCGGTGATCGACCAGCTGGTGCAGGAGTGGAGCCGCAAGACTGGGCAGAAGATCCCGATGTCGAGGCTGATCGCGGCAGCGCTCGACGGCTACCTGCCCAAACCGAAGCCCAAGAAGGCATAGCCGTGACAGAGCCTCCCCCTTCCCCGATTGCCTTGGGGAAGGGGGAGGCTCTGTCACGCGTTCTGCGGCGGCCGCGCGGAGTGACAGTGCGACGACACGTCAGCACGAAGGTGGTGGAGCACGGTTGCGCGCGACACCCGAAGCGTCATACGCTTCGGGTGTCGAGAGACGCCGGTGGGGCCGCCGGGCAAGGGCGACCCCACCGATGAGACGCAACCGTTCGAAGGGTCCGAGCATCCCGTGATCATCGTATCCGCCACCGAAACGCACCGCCGCCCGCGAGGCGCCGACCCGCCCCGCCGTGGCCCGACACCCCGCGCCGGGCCACGGCCCCGAAGGAGCACCCATGCCGAGCAAACGCGTCCCGGACGCCGAGCTGCTGATCCGCCGCAAATCCGCGAAGGGGGAGAGCAAGCTCGACCGCAAAACGATCACAATCCCCCACACCCTGGTCGCCGAGGTCGAGAGCCTCGCCGCAGACGCCACCTTCTCCGCCGTCACCACCGAGGCCTTGCGGACCTGGGTGGCCACGAAGAAGCGCCGCGCCGCCCTGCACACCAAGGGCCAGTCCGAGTCCGAGTCCGACAAGACCACCTGACCCGCCACCGGTCGCGGGCGGCACGACCTCTCACACCAGCCGCCGCCCGCCCTCCCCGAAAGGACACCCCATGAAGGTCACGATCGTCTCCTTCGGCTTCCTCCACGGCGAACCGCCCGCCGCACACGCCGTGTTCGACCTGCGCGAGCACTTCCACGACCCGCACCGGGCCACGAAGGGGCAGAAGAGCTTCCGCGCCCTGACCGGCCAGGACCCCGAGGTCCGGGACGCGGTGCTCGGCACCGCCGGCATCCCCGAACTGATCGAGGCCGCCGTGATGACCGCCCGCGCCTACGCCTGCGGCCCGCGCGCCGCCGAGTTCGACCTCACCCTCGCGTTCGGCTGCGCCGGAGGACGCCACCGGGCCCATGTCACGGCCACGGAGACCGCCCGGCTGCTGTCCGCCGAGGGCTACGACGTCACCTTGATCCACCGCGACGTCCACCACGACAGCGTCGAGCGTGACGGCCGGGGCCGGCGCACCGCCCCGCCGAACCTGTCCGGCTTCGACTTTCGCGGTGGCGTGGGCATGGTCCTCGGAGACGTTGGCGAGATGACCATCATCCGCGGCCCCCGGACCGGCCCGGGTGATCGGCCCACCTGGCCGATCACCGACTGACCGGCCCCCGCCGCCGACCCGACCCGGGAACGGCCGACCGACCGCTGACGCGGCGACAGCAGAGGCACAGCACGACAGCACGACAGCGGCGGAGCACGGTGCATGCCGCAGCACCCTGTGGTGGCGGGCCCCGGCCCCGACTCCGGGCCGAGGCCCGCCACCCGGCCAAGATCCCGCCGAATCCGCGCACCAGCCAGATAGTCCGGAGGTCATCCCGTGGACACCACCGCCGCCGTCACGTTCGTCGCCGTGTTCGTCGCCGTCTTCACCGGCCACCAGGTCGGCGACTACTGGGTTCAGTCGTCCTGCCAGGCCGCTCGCAAGGGGGAACGGGGCTGGGCGGGGCGTTGGGCCTGCACCCGCCACGTGCTCGGCCTGACCGCCACCAAAGCCGTGCTGCTCGTCCCGACCGCCCTGATCCTCGGCCTGCACCTCAGCGCGCTCGGCGTCGTCCTCGGCCTCGGTGTCGATGCCCTTACTCACTGGTGGGCCGACAGGCGGACCACTCTGGCCTGGCTGGCGAAGGTGACGGGGAAGGCCGAGTTCTACGGCCTGGGCGCGGACGTCCTCGACACCTCCACCGCCGAGGACGGCATCACCGGACGGCATCTGGGCCGAGGCAGCCATGCGTTGGACCAGAGCTTCCACGTCCTGTGGCTGTTCGTCGCCTCCCTGATCGTCGCCGTGCTCTGACCACCTGCAGCGGCCCCCTGATCACCCGGGGCCTCGCCTGCCTCGACCAGCAGTAACCCACCGCAACGCCGGACGACCGTCCGAGCAACCGAAGGAGACGCCATGAGCACCCAGCGCTACTGGGCCGAGGTCCACGTCCGCACCACCGCCGGCGACCTGCTGACCTACTACGGGAAGGCCGGTACGAACCCCTCGGAAGCCCGCCGGTCGGCCGAGGCCGTCGCACTGGCCGAGAACCCCGGCGGGCGGGTCGAGGGTTACCGAGTGACCCGCGACTGACCCAACCTCCCCGGGGCGGCCGTCACAGGCCGCAACCAGCCGGCCGCCCCGGTCCCAACTCCCCCGGCCCAACGTGGCCGTGACGCCACCCACAGAAGCGCCACAGACGGCGCCCTGGCGCAGACGACTCACCAGTCGTTCCACATCCTCTGCACAGATCCCGAAGGGAACCCCGCAGTGAGCCACACCGAGCAGACCGCCGAGCAGATCGCCGCCGCCTCCGACCAGGTCCACACCGGCCTGCAGCGCCTGCTGGCGCTCGCCACCCCCACCGCCGACGCCGCCCCGCACCTGGCCGTCCTGCGCGCGCTGTGGGCCCCGGGCGGCGAGAGCCGGCACACCGTCGTCCAGGAGCTGGCCGACATCCTCGACACCATGTCCGTCTCCCTCTCCGGTGCCGACGACCCCCGCGCCGAGCTGGCCGCCGAGATCCTCGTCAACGCCCACGACGTCCTGGAGGACTCGGTCGGCGGCGACCACGTCGAGCGCGCCCAGCGGCTGCTCGCCGAGGTGGCCGAGGACGCCGGCAGCGACCAGGCCGAGGAGTACGCCGAGGACCTGGAGGCGATCCGCTACACCGCCGACGTGGTGTGCGTCCGCGAGGGCGACGTCCCCGCGGTGCTGATGATCCGGCGCCGCTGGGCCCCGCACGAGAGCCTGCTCGCCCTGCCCGGCGGCCACATCGACAAGGGCGAGACCAGCCTCGACGGTGCGGTCCGCGAGCTGGCCGAGGAGACCAGCGTCCAGGTCTCGCCGTTCGACCTCGGCCTGGTCGGCGTCTTCGACGGGCCCAACCGCGATCCGCGCGGACGGTACGTCAGTGTCGCCTACCTGGTGACCGTCCCGGCGGGCACCGAGGCGGTCGCCGGCGACGACGCCGCCGAGGTCGACTGGGTGCCGCTCGCCGACCTCCCGGACGAACTCGCCTTCGACCACGCCGACATCGTCTCCGCCGCGCTCCGCGCGCTGCGCTGACCGGCCCCGCCGTACCCGACCGGTACGACACCATGAACCCGGGGGCCCGCCACCGCGCGGCCCCCGGGCCCGTTCCCGAGGGAGACCAATCCGTGAGCGACACCTCCGCCAACGACACCGTGCTCGCCCTGCTGCCCGACATCCCCGAGGTCCTGGCGGTGCTCGACACCGTGGACGACCCGCTGATCGCCTGGCTCCAGCCCGCCGAGGGCCTGGGCCCCGACGAGGAGGACTGGGTACTGCCCGGCACGCTCAACGTCGTGGCCGTCACCGCGGCGTGGGACCGCATCCTCGGCCTGCGCCCGCAGCTGCTGCTCTGGGGCGAGAACGAGCGCGAGGGCGTGCCCGGCGCCTACTCGCTGGAGACCGCCTCCACCGGCTACCAGCGCGCCTCGCTCTACCCGGTGTCGGTGCCCCGCGCCGACCTCGCGGTGATGGCCGGCCTTCTGGAGCACCTGCGCCGCGCGCTCGCCCGAGACCGGCCCGCCGACCACGGCGACCTCGCCCAGATCCTGTGGGACGCCGCCGAGCGGCTCACCGACCAGCGCGGCAACAGCGTCTCCCCGAGCACGCGCCGGTACGAGGCCGAGGACCTGGTCGCCGACCTGGAGACCGCGCTGCAGCTGCTCGACCCCGGGCAGGACCCCGACGTCGCGCTGCTGCTGGAGGCGATCGGCGCCCCGGCCGAGGGCAGCACGGTGGTGCTCTCCGGCCCCGCCGCCGAGGCGTACGACCGATGGACCGGCCGCCTGATCACCAGGACGGCCCGCAGCTCCTTCGACGCAGCCCTCACCCGCTGGGCGAACTGAGATGCTGACGCCCGGCGAACGGGACTCCCGCCGCTCCCGAACCCTGGCCGACCTGATCACCGGAGCCGGGGGCGGCGCCGCCGTCCGGTTCCGTCCCGGCCAGACGCTCATGCGCCAGGGCGACCCCGGCACGCACGTGCTGCTGCTGCGTGGCGGCTCGGCCAAGGTGACGCTCCGGTCCAGGACCGGCGCCGAGGTCGTCCTCGCCCTGCGCACGGCGCCGCAGATCCTCGGGGAGCGAGCCGTCCTGGCCCGGGCGTGCAGGTCGGCCTCCGCGAGCGCGCTGACCGTGGTGGACGCGCTCGCCGTCCCGGGCGCCGACTTCCGGAACCTGGTCGACGCGAGCCCCCAGGCCATGGCGGCGGTCCTCGGAATCACGGTCGACCGCCTCCAGGAGGCCGACCGGGGCCGGCTGGAGCTGGCCACCCGCACCGTCACCCAGAGGCTCGCCGCCCGACTACTGGCCCTGCTCCCGCAGATCGGGGCCACCGACCAGGTGGAGGGCGCCGTACGGCTGCCCCTCACCCAGCAGGACCTGGCCGACTGGGTCGGCGCGTCGCGCGAGGCGGTCGTACGGACCCTGCGCCAGCTGCGGGCCGATGGCATCGTGGCCACCGAGCGGGGGCAGATCGTCGTCCACGGCCAGCAGGCGCTGCGGGAGCTGGCGGGGAGCTGAGGCACCCGGCCCCGGACGGCACAGACCCGCAGCCGCACCGGCCCCACGGACGGCACTCGTTGCGGGGACCGAGGGGCTTAGCGCGCCGCCGCAGACCTCCGCAGGTTCGTGCTGGCCAAAGGCCCGACATTGGCAGCACAGCACGACAGCGTTTCAGCACGACAGCACGAAAACGGCGGGGCACGGTTGCGCGCGACACCCGAAGCGTCATACGCTTTGGGTGTCGGGGAACGCCGAAGCCCGGGCGTTCCACACGCCGTTGAGACGGCCGCCGCCGTCCGTCGCCCGCTGACCCGAGAGGCCACGCCATGACCAGCAGCCACCTGCCGGACCACCCGATCACCGGCACGGTCGTCCACCAGGGCACCTCCGCCGACAGCGGCCTCGCCGGGGAGCTGGAACACCTCGCCCCGGCCGCCGCTGCGGCCCTGCGCCTGCTGGCCGACGCCATCACCCGCGGCGGCACCGACCACGGCGACGTCGTCCAGGCCCTCAAGGACTCGCAGGTCGCCGAGGCGTTCGCCTCGGTCTTCGACGCCGCCGCGGCGCGCGTCTGGGACGACCACGAGAGGGCCGGCGGCGACCCCTACGACTTCGACGTCCGCCTCGACGCCGACAACCTGTCCGCCGTCGCGATCGACATCCGCGACGCCATCCGCCCCTGGATCTAGGAGACCCCCATGACGTTCCGCCAGGACCAGAAGGTCATCGTCGTGGCCTGCAAGGACGACTCGCGCGCGGTCGGCCTCACCGGCTGGATCGTGGACGGCGCCGAACCCGGGCCGCTCACCGACTACCGGTGGACGGTCCGCTTCGGGCGCCTGCTGATCGGCCCGGCCCTGTGCGAGAGCGCCGAGCTGCGCGCCGCCGACTAGGACCCGCGCCACCACCGAACCCCGCACCAACACAGCGGCGGGGCGCCACGACCTCTCACAGCCGGCGCCCCGCCCATCCCCGAAAGGACGCTTCCATGATGACCCACCGCATCACCGAGCCCTACGCGCGTTCCGTGCACGGCACCCAGGCCCACGAGGAGATCACCGGACTCTCCTGCGCCGCCCTCGCCGCCCAGGCCGCCCGAAACTCCTACGTCGCCGCCCTGCTGGCCCGCAACCCCGCGGCGAGCGACACCGAGCGCGCCAAGCTCCACACGGAGGCGGCGAGCTTCGCCGCCTCGGCCGAGGCCCTGGCCGCTGCCGCCCGCGTGGAGTCCGGCCTCGGCGGCACCGACCAGGTCGCCGCCGGGATCAACCGCCTCGCCGACCTCATCGAGGACGAGAACGCCGACACGAACGCCACCATCGCGACCGGCACCGCCCAGCGCGAAGGCGCCAAGGCCTGCGAGGAGCAGGCCGAGGACCAGGCGCTGGACGTGCTGTTCGACGCCGGGCCGGACGGCGTCACCGACACCGACTTCGCCGACCTCCTCGCCACCCGCGGCCTGGAGGTCCCGCGGCGCCTGCGCCAGCAGTGGCTCCACAACTGGTCGCGCCACGACGGCCTCAACGCCGTGAGCCGCCACACCCCCTCCGGACTGGCCATCTTTGTGCATGCGGCCCACGCGGCCGCCCGCGGCACCCGAGACTGACGACCGAGGTCGTGCCCGTCCCGCCCGGCCAGCCCGGTGCCGGGACGGGCACGGCCTCGGCCGCCAGGCCGACCCCGCCGAGCATCAAGGAGCGCCACGCAGTGAGCAGCAGCAGCAAGACCGACCCGGCCGCGACGGCCCGCCAGGCCGCCGCGGCGATCCAGGAGCTCAACCACCAGACGCTCGACATCGACTCCATGTCCGCGCCCGAGATCCACAGCACCGTGCGCGCCCTGGCGGACCTGGTGGACCGCCTCCCGCAGGCGTGCGAGCAGCTCGCCCACCTCCTGGAGCGGGAGCTCGCCGCCGACCGGGTGTGCATGGAGGACGGCCGCGACCCGGCCGCCCCCGTGGGCCAGGCCGCCGCCGGACTGCGCCAGGTCGCCGCCCTCGCCTCCCCCGCGCACCGCGTCAACTACGGCGACCCCGCCGGGGAGTTCGCCGCCGCCGTCCACGACGCGGCCGAGTGGCTGTACAACATGGCCGGCGTCTCGACCGGGTCGCACGCCGAGGAGGACAACCAGTGAGCGGCGCCCCCGACCCGGTGGAGGCCTACGAGGACGCCCCCGAGCACATGGTGGAGGTCCAGGCGCTCCTGAACCTCGCCCGCGCCCACTCCGACACCCCGCTCCCCCAGCTCCGGGAGTGGGTGCTGCGCAACGGGGCGCTGAGCGACCGCACCGCGCTGCGCGACCCCGGCGACAGCGCCGACGTCCTGGGTGCCGAGTTCGTGGCCGACACCGGCGAGCGGGTCATCCGGAACGCGGTGCGCGCCGGGTACGAGCTGATGGAGCTCGACCGGCGCGACGGCACCGGCCTCGGTCCGCTCGGCCCCGACGCGGCCGACTGGGACGGCGAGGGCGGCACCCTCGGCTACCTGCGCCAGGAGTACCAGACGTGGCGGACCGCGCAGCTCCACGACATGCGCGCGGTCGGCAAGGCGATGCACGCCACGACGGCCGTCGCCGACGACAGCACCCTCGCCTGGCAGGCGGCCAGCCGGGGCGAGCCGTGGAGCCGGGAGCGGCTCCTCGACCTGGCCCGGCGCAAGGTCGCCGCCTACCGGGGCGCCGTCGACTACGGCCTCGACGCCGACTGCGTCGCCGGCCAGCACCGCGCCGAGAAGGAACTCCGGGAGCTGGAGGCCGCCGATGGCGACCCCGTCGCGTAGGCACCGCTGGCTCGCCAGCGCCGAGCACGGCGTCCCGGAGGCCGGGCGGGAGCTGTACGCGCTGGAGCTGGAGGAGGAGGTGCGGCACTGGCTGGCGAATTGCTCAGACGCCGAGTACGCCCTCGCGCAGACTCTCGCCGGGCTCCTCGCGCAGCGCGGACCGGCGATGATCCGCAACGCCAAGCAGGCCAAGGGGCTGGAGAACGGCGTGTTCGAGCTGCGGGTCGACGCGCACCGGATCACGTACTGGTTCCCGGCGGACCGGCACGCGATCGTGTTGCTCACCGTGTTCCGAAAGCAGCGCGACAACGACCGTGGCCAGAAAGACCGGGCCTACGGGGTGAAGAAGATGTGCGCCGAGCACCACCGGGCCGGCGGGGAGCATGATGTGTTCACCAGGACCAGGAAGGGCGGTGCGCGATGAGGAGCAGTGACCGGCACGGCCGGTGGGAGCTGACCGACGACTGGGAGGGCTCGCCCGAGGAGTCCGCCGCGCGCTGGCAGGTCGCGTTCGGTGAGGCCGTGTACGGGTCCCGCACGGCACGCGGCTGGTCGGAGGCCGAGCTCGCCGAGCGCACCGGTTTGACCGAGGACGAGATCGACCGCATCGAGGGCAGCGGCGTCTACCCGACGGTGCCCCTCCTGGAGGCCCTCGGCCGGGCCTTCGACGCGGTCGCGGAGATCGACGGCACCGACCACGCCATGACCTTCGCCGACCGGGCCGCCTGAGCGGTCCACCGACCGAGCCCGGCCCCGTGAGCAGCACGGGGCCGGGCTCGACCGCTTCCGCTTGCCATACCGCTGTGTCGTGCTGCGACGCCTGCGCGTGATCGTTCTCACGTGCTGTCACGCCACCGTGCCAACGCGCTGCCCCGGCCGATACCCTGCCGGACGAACGGGACGGCTCCGGCCGGGAAAGAGGTTGACGATGGTAGAGGACGGAAGCGGGTTCCGCGCCGCCGAGATGGGCGAGGACGCGGCGATCCGGGCGGAGCTGGCCGCGTGAGCGTTCGCCGCACCGGACCGTCGGCCGTCCGGCCGGACGCGCCGCCCGTCGCGGCCGGCCGCAAGCGGAGGGAGATCGCCCCGGCGCCGGACGGCCGGGCCCGCCGCCAGTTCAACACGTACCTGCCGACCGAGACGCTGGCGGGCCTACGGGCCGTATCGCGCGTGGACCAGCAGGAGAAGTGGGAGGTGTTCCAGCGCGCGCTGGAGGAGTACATCGGGGTGTGGAAGCGCCAGCAGGCACAAAAGGCCAGTGCCGCATCCACCGAAGAGCGGACCGCCGAAGGGCCGGCCTCCGAGGAACCGACCACCGAGGAACCGGCCACCGAGGACCCGGCCACCGAAGAGCCGACCACCGAAGGGGTGGACTGGCAGACCTTCAACAGCCTTGCCACCGTAGACGTCATCGTGGCGGTCGAACGCATCCGCACCCACGACCGGGTCGAGATCCGGGAGGTGGCGCGCCGCGCGGTGGACCTGTACGTGGCCGTTTGGGCGTTGAAGAACCCCGGGATCATCTGATCCAGCCCGCAGGCCTCTCCGATCATCTGGGGTTCCGGAGTCGTCTGAGCAGGTCAGCGAGGATCTGGGGCCGTAAGGCTGGAACGCGCTGTCGACGAGCCTCGTCGAGTCCTACGACGAGCGCCTGCGCGGCATCAACCGGTGCTACTGGGCGCGGCGGGTGATGTACGAATGGGTCTGGCCCGGCGAGTGGGACAAGCAGTTGTCAGGCATGTAAGGCACGTAGCCCGCCGTGGTAGCTCTATACCGTCCCCGCCCGGGCCGATGCCCTGTTGGCCGACCTCGCCGACCTGCTTGCCCGCCGTTATCTGGGGTGCTCAGGAGCTGTAAGGCACGTCAGGCAAGTGGGCCCGATTGGTCCGTGCCTTACAGATATCCGAGGGTTCGTCAGGCACGTACGGCGCCGCTGGCACGCCAAACTTTTCGGTCGAAAAGTTTGGATCGTCAGTTCGAAGTCTGGCGTGCGGCTCGGACGGCATCGGCCAGCGCCGTACGACGCTGCTGGTCCTCGCGGATGATCCGGCCGATCTGGACATCGGTGACGCCGAGGACCCGGCCGGCGCGGGTCTTGCCCCCGTGCTCGGTGCCCGCGAGTTCGGCGACCAGCTGGGCGTAGGCGCGCTGCTGGAGGGCGTCCTCGCGTGCGATCTGGCGCCGCCTCCACCTGATCTTCACAGCGGCCTCCGCCGGTTCGACCGGCAGCGCCAGCAGGAGAACGGCCGCGTACTCGTCAAGCGCTTCCTGGTCGCGGTCGAGGTAGGAGTGGTGGTCGGCGTACTGGGTGAGGTCGTCCTGCCGGTCCTGGATCAGGTCCACCACGTCGCTCAGCTGCGCGGCGGCGTCGGAGGGGGCCAACTGCTGGACCGTCCAGCCCTCACCGTCCAGGGGGCTGTTGTCGTAGGCCCACCAGATGGTCCGGGTCTGCGGATCGAGTACCAGGTGGTGGAGCTCGGTGTCGAGCAAGGCCGTCAGCTCGGTGAGGTCGTAGGCCGTGGCGCTGGTGTTCTCCGCCAGGTGAGCACGGACGGTGTCCCAGTCATCGGCGACGGTCTCGGACAGGGGCTGTACGGCGGTCATGGCGCTCTCCTCGGTGTCGACGGGCCTCGCCTTCGCCTACATTCAACGTCCCCCCGTCGAGAATGTCAACGGGGGGACGTTGGAAATGCCTTCGGGGCCAACGTGCCTTACTTGGCTGAATGCCGATCAAGGCTCTGGTCAGCGAGAACGGCGCGGAGCACCAGATAACGCTGGAGCCCAGCCCCCTCGGCCGGGCAACCCGACGGGTAACCCGACGGCCTTGGTGGTGCTGTTCCGTGCGAGCTGGCCACCTCCAGTTGCCACCAGGCCTACTCTGGTGTCACCGGCTGGACGCGCACCGCCGGTCGCCCGCACCGTGCCCACGCCGCCGGTGACGACGGGCCAAGGTCTCCCGGGGCCCGCGTCGGTGACGGAGAAACCGTCGCCCTGGTGTTTGCTGTCCTGCTCGGCCCCGACGACTCGGCCGGCGGGAGCGTGGGTCTCGCCGACGTTTGGAGTCCGGCATGCCGAAGAAGCAGAGCACCGCCTCGAAGAAGGCCCGCACCGCCGCCCGCGGCGGCGAGAAGTTCACCGAAGCCCGGCGCGCGGCCGTCCCCGTCCTCCCCGCCACCGTGCTGTCCGCCACCGAGGCCGACGCGGCCCGGTACGGCTGGGACGAGCTGGTGGTCTCCGCCCTGGCCAGCACCGTCGATGGGGACGGCGTCGTGCCGGTCCGTACCGTCTGGCCGGAATGGCTGCCCGCGAGCGCAGACCATTGGGGAGTCGCCGAGCCCGCCGTCGACGGCTGGCTGATCCACCAGTATCCGAGTCAGGCCGCCGCCGTTCAGGCCCTGACCAAGGGGCAACGGGTACCGGTCCCCTACCACGACGGCTCCGGCCGGGTGCGCACGGCGGCGCTGTGGCCGCTGGTGATGTGGCCCGAGGAGGGTCTGGGCTGGGAGTGGGCGCACACCGGCTGGTCGGTTGAGCGGCCGGGCCGGATCGTCGGCACCGCGGGAGCCCCGTTCTTCCCCAGCACTGGGCTGCCGTTCGAGGTGAGGCGCTTCGACCTCCCCGACGGCGTGCTCGGCGAGGACTACACCGGCAGCGCGCCCCGCTGGAGCACCTGGGCGTGGTGTGCGGACCGAGAGGCCGCTGTCGAACTGGCGGAGGCCCTCGTCGCCCACCGGCTCCACGAGCCCAAGCGCCGCGCCGACTCCGGCACCGTGCAGGCCCAGGTCTGGCAGCACGGCAAGTGGCTGAACGACTGGCTGAACGACCTGCCCGCCTTGGTGCACACCGCCGACGCCGACCCCAACCGGCCGGTCGTGCCCCGGCTGCCCTTCAACACCGAGGTGCCCGGCCGCCCGGCCTCGGCTCCGGCTGGCGACGAGCCGACCTGGCGCCGTGGGGAGAAGCACCCGCCGAGCTACGAGTTGCGGGTCTGGGACACCGCCGGCAGCGGGCGGTGGGTGACGCTGGGCTGGTTCCTGCTCGGCCGCACCGGCCCGAACATCGCCGCCGACCTGCTGCGGGTCGGCGCTGGCGGCCGGTACCCGTGGGCGGAGACCTGGGGCCCGCACCACCCGGACGCCTGGGCCCACGACTGGACCGAGGAGGGGCGGGCCGTGACGGACCACCACCCGGACATGTCGAACGCCGAAGACTCCGCCCGCCTCGACACCTACCGCCGGGAGCGGGACGACGCGCTGGCCGCAGCCCTCGCGGCCCGCAGCGAAGGGCGGCTGACCGTGGCCCAGGCCACCCAGAAGCTGCAGGCCGGCGGGCAGGAGTACCGCGACCGGCTGAGGATCGGCCAGGTCGTGCTGCTCGACGTCCTGCACAACCGCCGCCGAGACCTGCCCGAGGGGCCCGAGCGCACCAAACTGCGCCGGCTGACCGACAACGTCGAGGAACGGCACGAAGTCCCCGGCTGGCTCGCGCAGGCCGCCCGGGACTACCTCGCGGCCGACCCGCAGCCGCACTACACACCAGGGGCCAAGCAGCACCGGATCGTCGCGCTGGAGGAGTACCTCAGCCCCGGTCGCTGACCGCCGTCGGCACGGCCCCAGCCATCCAAGCCGGGGCCGTCGCCATGCGCCCGGCCTAGCCCGGTGTTCACCGCGCCCACCGACTCGCTCCGACCGTGGGCGTTCTGGGGTGAGGTGATCGGCCTCCTCGTCGACACGATGCGGGCCATCGCGGGGTTGGATCGCCACCCCGGCGGGACCGGAGGTGCGCAGCCAGGGGCGTAGCCCCGGACCGGAGGTCGGCGCAGACGCCGGGGGCGCGTCAGGGGGCGTCGGAGAACAGTGGCTCGACATGGACACCGCGGGCGGTGCACGGGTCGCACAGGCCGGTGCTGGCCGGGGCGTCCGACTCGCCGCACGAGCAGCAGGCGACCAGGGGCTCGCGCTTCCTGCGGGGGCGCCGGGGTACGACGTCTTCGACCACCGGCTCGGGGGCGGGCGCGCTCTTCGCCTCGGCCTTGATGCGGAAGACGGTGGCGCGGCCGATCTTGAAGGTCGAGGCCACCTCGCGGGCTGCGGCGTTCGCCGTGACACCCTCGATCTCCAAGCGGGCGAGTTCGGCGAGAACGGCCGGCCGGTCCACCTCGCGCGGGCGGCCCCACTCGGCGCCGCGCGTCTCGCGGCTCGCGCGGACCGAGGCGCGGCGCTCGCGCTGGAACTTGAGCTCAAGCTGCGCGACGGCGCCGCCCATGGCGATGACCAGGAGCGCCTGCGGGTCGTCGCCGTTGCGGGTATCGAAGGACAGTGGGCCGTCGAGGGCGCGGATGTGGACGCCGCGCTCGCGCAGCATGTTGAAGGCGCCCACGCACCGCAGGAAGGTGCGGCCGATGCGGTCGAACTCCGGCAAGGTCAACAGGTCGCCCGGGCGGAGCAGGGCGAGGACGACGGCGAGCTGCTGGTGCTCGAAATCCTCGCCGGGCCGCCCGTCCCGGTAGATCCTCTCCTCGGGGATGCCGGCGGACCGGAGGGCGTCGAGCTGCCGCGCGAGGTCGTGCTGGGTGGTGGAGATGCGGGCGTATCCATACTCGTACGCAGTCATGAAAGCAGTCTCATAAGTCGCTTTGGGACGCGTCAAGGGCGCTACACCGTGAACGGTCGGTCAAATCAGACCATTTCAGGCGTATTGGAGGGCGATTCACCCTTTCGTGAGACCAGTCCGAAAAGGGGGTGGACTACTTGCCGACAGCGACCTGCACTTCACGGGTGACCTTGGCCTTGGAGCCGGCCACGGCGGTGAGCATGGGCAGGATGTCGCGGCCGACCGCGGCGCGCTCGGCCGGGTCGGCGATCGCCCGCCACTCGGCGAAGGCCCGCTGCGCGTTGGTCCGGGTCAGCTCGTGGCCGACACCGGCGCTGGTGGCCTGCAGACCGGTGACATGCAGGTACAGGCGGGCGGCCTCGGCGCGCCGGCCCTGCAGATGGGCGATCAGCGCGCGCAGCTCGCGCGCGCTGATGACGTTCGGGTCGCTCGCGCCGAACGCGGCGGTGAGTTCCTGGTCCAGGCGCACGGCCTCCGCGCTGGCCAGCAGCAGCGTGACGTTGGTCTGCGGCCTGGTGAGCGCTTGTGCGAGCGCCGCGAACCGTGCGGCGTGGTCGACTCCGATGTCGACACCGTGCTCCGGAACGGGGGCGCGCGCGGCGGCGACGACGGACGGCTCCTCGTACCGCGGTTCGTCCTCCGGCACTTCGGCCGAGCCGGGGCCCGGATCGGCGGTCGGCCCGGCCCAGTACTCGGGTGTCACGAGTCCCCAGGGGCGTGCCTGCTGGTCGTCCTGCAGCAATGGTGCCTCCCCGATCGAAGTCGTCCTGGCGAGAGTCGTCCGTCCGGACGAGTTGTCGCTGACGACAAGTTGATGGCAATTCATCCGGAATCCGACAGGTCTAACTGGGGACTACACGCACGACGTGGGTGATCCGGGTCATCGCCGATGTGCTGTTGCGCCAGCCGCTGTAGGCGACGGTCCGGGTCTGGACGCCGGTCCTCGGCGCCTCCACGATCCAGCCGTTGCCCACGTACATCCCCACGTGGCCCGGCGCGTCGTCGGAGCCGTCGGAGCCGGCGTTGAACACAAGATCGCCGGGCTTGACGTCGTCGACGCCGACCCTGGTGCCGATCTTGAACTGTTCGAAGGTGGTCCGGGGGATGGTCACCCCGGCGTGGGCGTAGGCCTGCTGCATCAGGCTGGAGCAGTCGCAGTGGCCCTGAGAGTTGCCGCCGAGCGGGTCGGTGCAGTCGCCGCCCCACTGGTACCAGCCGCCGCGCTGGGCGAGGGCCCACGCGACGGCGGTCTTGATCTGCTGGGGGGTTCCGTCGGGTAGCTGGTACTCCGGGGGCAGGTCCACGGTCACGGTGTCGTCGGTGGTCGTGAACTTCCGGACGTCCGCCATGATCTTCTTCACGTAGTCGTAGGTCTGCCCGCCCGCGAACGAGGCGGGCGGCACGCCCTTGTACTGGTCGACCCTCCCCCAGCCCGCGTTGTAGCCGGCCAGGGCGAGCTCGACCACGGACCCGTTGTAGTCCGGGTGCTGCTTGGCGGTCCTGAGCAGGCTGCACATGAAGCGGCCCTGCGCGGCGATGGCGTCGCGCGGCTCCCACACGCTCCCGCCGTTGCCCCAGGTCAACCAGGTCTCCGGGGTGAACTGGGCGATCCCCTGCGCCTGGCCGGAGTTCGCGCGCGGGTCGAACGCCGACTCGGCGTTGATCTGCGCGGCCAGCACGCCCGCGCTCAGGCCCTGGTCGCAGGCGACGGCCGCGTCCTTGATGAACTGCGCGAACCGCTCGGGCACTCCTCCGGGCCCCACCCGCAGGGTCCCGGACGAGGCCACCGGTGCCACCCCGCCCCCGACGGTGCCGTCCTGGTCCTGCGCGGCCGCCGCGATGAACATCACCAGCCCGACGCCCAGCGCGAGAGGGCTGACGGCAACCGCCCCGACGGCGGCCACCATGCCCGCCTTGATCTTCACCCAGACCCCCCTCGGTCGAGAACTCCACACGCCGTGGCGCGAGTTCAGGTGCGCATTCTGGCATTCGCGTGGGACATCCCCACGGAACACATCACCGCTGATGGGGACACGTCCACCCATACGGTGCGTACCAACAAGCGCGTTTCGGCGTTAAGCCGGTAAGCCCCTCCCGTGCCCTTCGCAGATTGCCATAGATGTGACGGATGGTCAGCAACAAAACGGCTGAGACATCTGTCGGCTGTCGAGACTAGACTGCCGCCGACACACACGGTGACCGGGGGGTGACCGAAGCGGCGACGCCCATCCAACAGGGCGAACAGCCCGCCGTCATGAGTACGCCTACTCATGACAACGCAGGCGGAAGCTCGGAAACCTGATGGTGCCGAACACAACAACGGGGGGTGCGGTGGCACGCAGAACTGTCCCGGCGGTGGAGCTCCCTCTCCACGGCCGGCTCGTCGTGCCGGTCCTGGCCGCCGTCGGCGGCAGCGGGCGGTCCACGGTGGCCGGCCTCCTGGGCGCCGTCCTGGCCAGGGCGGCGCCCAGCGCGGTGTTCGACCTCGCACCGCGGCTGGCCTCGCCGTGGCCGGCCTGGACGGCGGAACCCGGTGCCGGTCTGGCCTCCATCCCGCCCGACCGCCCGTTGAGCCGCTCTCAGGCGCAGGCCGCGGCGGCCCGCCTCCCGGGACCGGGCGGTTCCTCCTGGCAGGTCCTGACGGACCACCGGGAGTGGAGCGCGCCCCCGCTGCCCCCGGTCGAGACACCCGCGGCCTGGTACCAACTGGCCGCCGTCGGCGGCTGGCCCGCCGTCGTCGCCGACACCTGCCACCCGATGGCGCACGACCTGGTCGCCGCCCGTACGGGCGGCGGCGCGGGCCTGACCGCCGCCTGGTGCGCGCTTCCGGTGAGCGTGCCGGTCGTGTGCGCGGCCGCGACCGGCTCGGGGATGGCCGCGCTGCAGACCGCGCTGTCGGCGGCCGCCGCCGAGGGCCTGCCGCTGCAGCGCATGGTCGTCGCCCTGGTGGCGACCGGCGACGGCCGCGCCCCGGCGGCGGTACGGGCGGGCGAGACGATGCTGGCGCCGCGGGTGGCGGCCGTCGTCCGCGTGCCCTACGACCCGGACCTGCGAGCGCACGGCCTGCGCGACGCCTCCCGGCTCGGTGCCCGCTCGGTGCAGGCCGCCGAGCAGCTCGTCCAGGCCGTCGTCGCCTCCGCCCGCGAGAGCTGGGGCGACCCGCTGCCGGTGGCCGCGCAGCCGGCCCCGGCCGCCCCTGCAACCCCGTCCCACGTCCACCTCGAAGAGAAGGTGCTCCTGCCGTGAGCCAGATCCTGCACGCCGTCACCACCCTGCTGAACGACCCGCACCCGCACATCCTCGCGGACAACCCGCCGCCGCTGGACAACCCGATCCCGACGTACAAGCCCCAGCTGCCCGCGAACGTCTCCAAGCCCACCGGAACGATCCTGGGCTGGGTCGCGGGCGGGGGTCTGTCGCTCGCCGTCCTCGGCGCGCTGCTGGGCTGGGCGGCCGTTTCCATCGGGGAGAACAGCGAGCGCGGCGGCATGGCGGCGCGCGGCAAGAAGGCCATCGTCATGAGCCTGGTCGCGGGCATCGGCATCGCCTGCACCTCCGGGCTGGTGTTCGCCGCGTACTCGATGGCGGCCTGATGCTGGACCGACACGACCGCGCCGCCCGCGGGGCGCGCCTGCGCCTGATCGCCATCGGGGTGGTGGCCGCCGCCGTCGTCGCCGCGGGCGGCGTCGCGCTCGTCAACGGCCTGTCCGACGACGGGAAGACCACGGAGCCGAACGCGGCCCCGGCCTCGACCGCCCCGGTGAGCCCGGGGCCGACGTCGTCGCCGAGCCCGTCGGCCACCAGGACGCTGACCCCGAACACGGCCAAGGCGGTGCACCTGAACAAGCCGACCGGGCAGAAGGACGGGGCGAGCACCGGGTTCCCGCGCTACGGCTTCGGCGCGATGTCCGCCGCGGTCTACCACCTGGACGAGCTGTCGATGCTGGACGACGACATGGTCCGCCGCCAGCTCAGCGTCATCACGGCCAAGGGCAGTGAGGACTCGATCGACAAGGCCGTGAGCGACGTCCGCAAGCTGCGCGAGAAGGTGGGCCTGCCGCCCTCCGGTGGCACCCCGGCCGGGCTGACGATCACCACGAACGTGGACGCCGCACAGGCCTGGTCGCTCAACAGCGACGGCTCCGTGATCACGGTGTGGATGCACTACAGCCGCACCGCCACGCTTCCCAAGGGTGGCCCCGACGACAGCCCGCTCAAGGACCAGCTGGCCAACATGATCCTGCAATGGGAGGACGGCGACTGGAAGATCACCACGGACCCCAAGTGGACGGCGAAGAAGGGCGACCCGATGCCCTACAACCCCGACTCGCCGGCGTCCGCCAAGGACGGGTGGGGGGTGGTGATCCGTGACTAACCGCGGCCTCCTCCGGCTGCTGACCGTCCTGCTCGTCGCGCTCATGTCGTTCGGTGTGGCGGCCGCCCCGTCCGCGGTGGCCGACGACCCGACCGGTGAGGCACGGGCCCACGCCCCCAACAGCCCCCCGGCCGACCCCGACCCGCAGTGGCTCAAGCAGTGGAACGACCGGTCCGAGGTCAGCTGGGGCGTGGACACCAACGGCCACTGGTGCATGATGCCCGAGGCCAACAACTGCGTCCCCTACAAGCAGCCCGACACCCACGACTCGTGCGAGGAGCACCAGGTCGGGTGCGACGACCCGAAGGTCACCGAGGAACGCCGGCAGCGGGAGCTCGCGAAGCTCGCGGAGTGGGAGAAGGCCACCGACCACGGCGCGTTCGGCTACCAGAAGATGGACGCCGCCCTCAAGAAATGCATCGACGGCGGCCAGCTCTTCAACGACTGCAAGACGCTGAACGCCCAGCTGATGGTGCCCGACGGCGGGCCGGTGGCCTGGGTCGAGGGCAAGATCAGCAAACTGGCCTCCGACGCGCTGAAAGAAGCCGCTGGCGCCATCGGTGAGGGTGTGGTGTGGCTGCTGCAGCAGTTCGCCGACTCCTTCAACGACGCCTCGACCATCGACCTGAGCAAGGTCGGGATCGGCAACATCACCGGCATCCTGACCGCACTGTCGGCGGTGATCGCCGTGTTCCTCGCCATCGTCCAGTTCGGGAAGGTCGCCGTCTCCCAGCAGGGCGCGCCGCTGGCGACGGTCCTCAAGGGCCTGGGCAAGTACGCGGTGGTCCTGGGCGTCTACGCGGGCGCCGCGCAGGTGGTCCTGAGCTGGATCGACCAGGTGTCGGCCTGGGTCATCAACCTGTCGTTCAAGGGCGGCGGGGACGGGCAGGCCGACGCCGCGGCCGCGATGAAGCAGCAGCTGGGCACGCTGTTCTCCGGGCTCGTCGGGACCGGCGGCGCCGGCGCCGCCGGCGGGGCGCTGATCACCGGCGGCGGCGTGCTGAGCCAGGCCGTCGGGGTGGTCATCGTGCTGGGCATCCTGTCGATCCTGGTGATCGGCGCGCTGTGGATCGAGATGTTCGTCCGCCAGGCCGGGATCATGATCCTCATGGCGGCGATGCCGATCGCCCTGGCCGGTCAGCTCAGCGACGAGACCCAGGAGTGGTGGCCCAAGGCCCGCCGGGCTTTCACGGCCATCGCGCTGTCGAAGCTCGCGATCGTGGTGTGCTTCGCCGTTGGCTTCAACTCCATGGGCGACTCCCAGGGTGTCAAGAACGTGATCGTCGGCCTGATCGTGTTCTTCCTCGCCGTGTTCGCCTGGCCGGTCCTGGCCCGGTTCCTGACGATGGTGGAGGCGGGCGGCGGCAACTCGGTGGCCGCCGGCATGGTCTCCTCCATCGGCTCCAGCGTCGGCGCGATGTTCGGCGGGTACGCCGGCGGCAGTCTCGCCGTGGCCGGGGCCGGGTCCGTCGGCGGAGGATCCGGCTACACCAAGGCCCTGGAGCAGGAGACCAGCCCGGCCGCACCCGACGGCGCCTCGGGCGAGGCCGCCCCGACCGGTTCGGGAGCCGGCAAGCGGTTCTTGAAGGGCGACCCGAACCGGTCCTTCAAGTCGAAGCTGGGTGGGGCCGTGGGAATGGGCCTGCAGCTCGCCGCCGCGGGGACCGCCACGCTGGAGGGCGCGGCCGCCAACACGTCCGCGAACGCCGGCCTCGGCGCCCCCGGCAGCGGCCACGCCACCGTGATCCCGCCCCGTACGGGCGGCTCCGCACCGTCCGGCGACGGAGCGCAGGGCGAGGGCGGCGGCGCGGCCGCCGAGGGGCCGGGCCCGGCCACGAGCTCGCCCGAGGCCGAGGTACCGGCACCGGCGCCGGGAGCGGCCGGGGGCCCGGTCCCCCAGTCCGCTCCGCAGGACTCCGTGCCCGCACAGCCCGCCGCCGCGCCGCCGCGTACCTCGGACACCCCGCCGTACGGAACGCCCGCCTGGATGCCCGATCACAATGCCCTGAACTACGGCGCGCGGGGCCAGCGGCCTCCCCAGCCGCCGACGTCCGAGGGGAGCTGACCCATGTCCCTGTCCCACAGCGAGCCGGACACCTACACCGGCTGGCAGCGCGAGAAATCCGGCTTCATCGGCGAGCTGTCCGGGGTGGGCTTCGGGCTGATGGCCGCGGCCTCGGTCGTCGCCCTGGTCCCGGTCTACGCGCACAGCTGGGGCGCCGCCCTGGTGGCGCTGCCGCTGGCCGGCGTCCTGCTGCTGCTCGCCTACGGCCGGGTGCTGGGCCTGGCGGCGGAGGAGTGGGTGCTGCTCGCGGTCCGGCACCAGATCGCGGTCGCCACCAAGCGAAACCTGTTCTACAGCGGGGTGTTCGCGCCCTCCAACGATGAAGGGGATCAGCCGATGGACCTGCCCGGCGTGCTGGCGCGCCTGCGCATCCTCAACGCGCCCGACGGCCAGGGTGGCCAGCTCGGCGTCGTCCACAACCCGATCGACAACACCTACACCCTGATCGCCCGGGTGACGTTCCCCGGCCTGGCGCTGGTCGACACCGATCGGCAGAACGCCCGGGTGCGCCAGTGGGCGGCCTACCTGCGCGGCCAGTGCAAGGAGGACGGGGCGGTGATCCGCATCCAGGTGCACCAGCGCTCGCTCCCGGACGACGGCGAGGCGCTGCGGTCCTGGACCGTGCGGCACGCCACGACGGACGCTCCGGCGGCCGCCGTCCAGGCGCTGGACGAGCTGATGGTCTCCGCCGGGCCGGCCGCCACGATCCGCGAGACGTACCTGTCGGTGACGCTGTCGGCGGCCCGCGCCCGACTGGCCGTGCGCGGGGCCGGCGGCGGCCAGGTCGGCGCGGCCGCCGTCCTGGTGCGCGAGTGGCACGCGATGCACGGCTCGCTCAGCAGCGCGGGCCTGCAGGTGGTGGAGCTCCTCGACCCGCGCCGGGTCGCCGCCACGATCCGCACGGCGTACGACCCGGAGGCCCAGCAGATGCTGGCGATCCGCGGCTCTGCCGCCGAGAACGCCTCGTACCAGGGCGTGCCGCCCGGCGTCGACCCGGCGCTCGCCGGCCCGGCCGCCGCCGAGTACACCTGGGGGCTCTACCGGCACGACGGCGCGTGGACGGTGACGTACCAGGTGCGGAACTTCCCCCAGTCCCAGGTCTACGCCACGTTCCTGCAGCCCCTGCTCCGGCCCCGGACGAACGCCCGCCGCTCGATGTCGCTGGTGTACGAGCCGGTCGGCCCGGCCCGGGCGCGCAAGGAACTGAGCAAGGAGAAGACGCGGCGCCAGGCCGCGCGGGCGCTGCGGGCGAAGACCGGCAGGACCGAGTCGGAGGACGAGCGGCGCGAGGCGCAGGTCGCGCACTCGCAGGACGTCGCCCGCGCCTCCGGGCAGGGCGTGGTGCGCATGGTCGCGCTGATCGCCGTCACGGTCACCGACTTCGAGGAGTTGGAGACGGCGTGCGCCGAGCTGCAGGCCGACGCTAGCGACGCCGGCCTGGAACTACGGCGCTGCTGGGGCGCGCAGGACGAGGCGTTCGCCGCCGCCGCGCTGCCGCTCGGCATGGGCCTGCCCCCGCGAAGGATGGCGATCTGATGGCCTTCCCCTTCCTGCGCCGCGGCGACCGCGGCGACACCATGCTCGAAGCGACCAAGGTCAGCGACCTGTTCGATCCGGCGGAGGCGCTGCCCGCGCAGCGGCAGCCCACCGCGCGGGAGCTGCGGCGGGCCCGGCTGCTGGAGGACCCGTCGGCGGCGATGCGGATCGCCCCGAAGAAGGGGTGGCACCAGCCCTTCGCCGGGCGGGCCGCCTCGCACGCCAAGGCCGAGGTCTTCCGCGCGGACACCGGCCGCGCAAGCGGCGTCTATCCGTTCCTGCACGCCGCGTCGCTGCCGCCGGTCGGCGCCTACATCGGTTTCAACACGCTCACCATGCAGGCGTTCTCCGCGCACCCGAGCGTGTGGGTGAAGGAGGGGCTGGCGACCAACCCGAACGTCATCCTCACCGGCATCCCCGGCTCCGGGAAGTCCGCGCACGTCAAGGCGCTGTGCTTCCGGCTGATGGCGTTCGGGCACCGCACGCTCATCGCCGGGGACGTCAAGGGCGAGTACGCGGCCCTGTGCCGGCACTTGGGGGTCGAGCCGGTACGACTCGGCCCCGGCCTGCAGGGCCGGCTCAACCCGCTGGACGCCGGGCCGCTCGGCGCGGACCTGCACCTCATCAAGGACGGTGCCGAGCTGGCGGCCCGTCTCACCGAGATCCACCGCCGACGGCTGACGCTGTGCAAGGCCCTGCTGGAACTGCAGCTCAAGCGGGTGCTGCTGCCGCAGGAGGAGGAGTGCCTGGACGTCGCCGTACGGGAGGTGACCGGAGCGCTCGGCGGGGCCGGGCACACCCGCCTGGACACCCCGACCCTGCCGTCGGTGTACCAGGTCCTCAAGGACCCGACCACCGCCATGGCGCGGGAGCTGCGGGTGCGCGGGGACGACGTGCAGACCGCCCGCGAGCAGATGGCCAGCATCCGCTCCGCCCTCGGCAGCATGATCTCCGGCCACCTCGGCGGGCTGTTCGACGAGAAGACCTCGGTCAGCCTGGACTGGGACGCGCCGATCCAGTCCGTCGACATCTCCGCTCTGCAGCAGTACGGCGACGAGGTCGTGGCGATGGTCCTCACCTGCGTCTCCTCGTGGGCCCAGTCGGCGATCGACAGGCCCGGCCGGCCGTGGATCGTCGTCCGCGACGAGCTGTGGCGCCAGATGCAGTCCGGCGGCTCCTCCATGGTGCGCAAGATCGACGCGGACCTCCGGTTGAGCCGGGCGACCGGCACCATCCAGCTCCTCGCCACGCACCGGCTGAGCGATTTCGAGGCGGTCGGCGCGGCCGGCTCCGAGGCAGTGGCCATCGCCAAGGACCTGATCGCCTCCTGCGAGACGCGCATCCAGTTGGCCCAGGACACCAAGCCGCTGCGTCTCACCCGCGAGGCGATCGGCCTCACCGACGCCGAGTGCGACCTGATCGGCAGCTGGGGCGCCGGGCAGAGAGGCCGGGCACTCTGGAAGGTCGGCCGCGGCGGCGGCAGCCACGCCGTGCAGCTGCTGCTGTCCCGCACCGAGAAGGAGTTGTTCGAGACGGACGAGAAGATGGTGATCTGACGTGGCGTCCGACAACCGGGTGGACGACGGGACGTTCCTGGTCGGGATCGCGGCCGGGGCGGTCGTCTCGCTGGGCGCGGCCTCGCTGGCGGCCGGGGCGCTGGCCGGGCTGCTGTCCGAGGGCGCCCCGCCCAGGATGACCGAGCCGCTGCCGGTCACTCTGCTGCTGTCGGTAGCGCAGGGCCCGGGGTCGGTCTACCAGCCGGCGCCGCCCGCCTGGCTGTTCTACAGCGCGTTCGGACTGCTGGTCGTGCTCCTGGCTGTCCTCGCCGGAGTCGTCGTCCGCCACCTGGGCAAGCGGCGGCGCCGCTCGCTGGCGGGCGGGGCGACGTGGGGCGGGGCGAAGGTCGAGAAGGCGATGGCCCTGCCCGACGACCCGAAGGAACGGCCGGACCACCTCACCGCCGGGCGCGGCCAGCAGACGGGCAAGGTCGTCGGCGTCATCGAACGCTCCGCCTCCGCAATCGCGTTCGGCCCGCCCGGCTCCGCGAAGACCAGCGGCCTGCTGGCCCCGAACGCGGCCGAGTGGCAGGGCCCTGCCGTCGTCACCACGACCAAGGCCGCCGATCTGGAGGAGATCTACGCGGCCCGCAGCCACGTCGGCCCGGTCTGGGTGATCGCCCCGGCGGGCATCCCCTCCGGACCGTGGAAAACCGCGCACTGGTCGCCCATCGACTACGCCACCGACGAGGAAGCGGCGGAGCGGATGGCCGAGTGGATGGCCGACGCGAGCCAGAAGAACCACGACCCGAAGGCCGAGGTCTGGATGACCCAGGCCCGCGCCATCGTCGCCGGCCTGCTGCTCGGCGCGCGGATCGCCACCGACGGCGGGATCGCGGCGTTCCGGCGCTGGCTCGCCCTGGGCGAGGCGGCCGTCGACCACGTCCGCGCCGTGCTCGACTCCCGGTACCCCGAGGCGGCGCTGGACTACGCCCAGCCCTGGGCGACCCTCCACGACGGAGGCAAGGGATCGGTCCAGCTCACCCTGAACGTCCTCGCGGCGACGTACCGCAGCGCGGGCATCCGGGCGGCCTCCGCACGGACGGACTTCCGGGCAGAGGAACTGCTGGAGCGCAACGGCACGCTGGTGCTGATCGCGGCGCCCAGCCAGGCCGAGCGCTTCGCGCCGTACTTCACCTCGCTGATCGCCTCGGTCCTCCACGCGGCCGAGACCCGGTACGAGCGGGTCGGCAGGCACCCGAACCGCACACTGGGCCTGTTCGTGGATGAAGCGGGTAACTTCCTGCGCTACCCGAAGCTACCGAACGTGCTGACCACCGGCCGCGGCATGGGCATCGCGGTCCTGAGCATCTGGCACGACTACTCCCAACTCGTCGCCCGCATGGGCCACGAAGGGGCCAGGACCATCATCTCGGCGAGCACGCTGCGGCTGCTGCTACCGGGCCTGGCGGACGACGAGACCCTGCGCTACATGTCCTTCCTGTTCGGCAAGGAACTGGTGGAGCGCACCAACCGCAGCAGCGGCGACGGCCGGGAGTCCACCTCCACCAACGTGGTGGAAACCGACCTGCTACCGGTCCACCAACTGCGCGAGATCCCGAAACACACCGCGATCGCAATGTACTTCAACCAGCCACCTGTCCGTGTGAACATGCGCCTGACCTGGCGCGACCCCGACGTCAAGGCCTGGCTGGCCCGGCCTCCCGCTCCAGACCTGCCACCCCCTGCGGCCTCTCAGTACAAGCCGGTCGCCGACCCGAGCGCACTGCCATTCCAGATGAAGGAGGAGAACAGCCATGGCTGATGAAGACCAGCACGTCCCCACCGAGCCACAGGCGGCGGCTGTCCCACCCAGCCCACCCAGGCGATGGGTCTGGTCCGCGATGACGCCCGTCGACCGTCAGCAGCGGCTCGGTGAACTGGGGCAGTGGGTGGACTGGCTGATCGACCACCACCACCTGCACCGCAAGGTCCCGCGTTGCTGGTACCGGGACGGGCACGAGCCGGTGCTGGAGATCCTGACGGCGCTCTACCTCGGCTGGGTGCGCACGTACGTCGGCGACCCGAACAAGACGACCACCCTCGGCGAGATCGCCTGGATCAAGGAACTGCACCTGCTGACCCCGTTCCTCGCCGCCCCGGCGTGCGAGGCCAGCCACCAGGCGCCGCCGCCCCGGCCGGGACCGACCGGTGAGGGGCTGTCCGACTGGATCGACAGCGATCCGGACCGGATCACCGCTGTCCCCTACCACCCGGCCGAGGCCGAGGCCGGCCGGCTGGCCTACGAAGTGCACGCCGCAGAACAGCGGAAGAAGGCGGCCGCGAGCCGCGCAAAGTCCTGAACCGCCAGCACGAGCAGGCGCCCGCCGGTCTTCCGGCGGGCGCCTCGGTGTCTCTGCTCTCTCCAGGGGCCCGGCAAGGCCGGGTTCGGGTACTACCGGGAGAGTCCGCTGCGGCGCTGGCCTTGACCGAGTCCCGCCCCGTACTGCTGGGTCTGCTGCTGGACGGTGCGCTGGACCGCCTGCACGCGCTGGGCGTCCTCGGCGAGGCGCTGGGCCGGGGGCTGGGCGTCGCGCCGTCCCATCTCCCGCTGGATCAGCCCCGCCGCGGTGCCCAGGTCGGAGACGCGCAGGCCGGCTTCGGCGGCGTCCGTCCTGGCCGCCCCGAGGCCTCGCTCCCGGGCGGCGGTCGTGCGGGCCAGGACCTCCTGCGAGGTGCCGCCGGCCTCGTGCCAGGCCGCCAGGACGGCCTCGTGCTCGGAGGCGGGCCCGGCAAGTCGTGAGCTCGCCTCCAGCTGCTCGCGCGCCGCCGCGAGGCGCAGTTCGGCGTCCTGGCCGGCGGCGCGTAGGTCGCTCAGCTGCTGTTCCAGGGCCTGCCGTTCGTCGCCGCGCACGGCGGGCCGGCCGAGCAGTCCCCGTTCCTCCAGCCGCTGCTCGACCGCGTCGGCCTGCCGCCGGGTCCGGTCGGCGTCGTCGGCCAGGTGCTCGACCAGGACGGCGTCCGTACGACTCTGCAGGATGGCGTCGACCTGGTCGGCGCGGACGGCGACGCTCTGCTGGACGGCGCCGCCCGGGGCGAGCGAGGCGGTGATCTCGTCCACCCGGGCCTGAGCCGTCACGACCTGGCGCCGGGCGGCGGCGGCCTGCTCGACGGCGTAGGCGAGGCCCGCGGACAGGTCGGCGTCCGGCACGTCCCGGTAGTCGGCCAGCTGGGCGGCGGCCTTGCGGTCGACCGAGGCCAGGCGCTCCGGCCACTGGTCTCCGGCGCCGTCCGCCGCCTCGGCCCGCCACTGGTCGAAGAGCTCGCGGGTGGGCGCGCTCCACAGCTGGTGGCGTGTCTCCTCCAGGACTTGCTGCTGGTCGGGCTGGGCGGGCCACCCGCCGTCGGCCTGCCTGCGCTGGCTGTCGGCGATCCGGCCGGCGATCGGGTCGGCGACGTGGATCGCCTCGACTCCGGGCCAGCTCTTCGCGGCGGCGAGCACGGGCCCGACGTTGGCGTAGACCGTCGCCTGCATCTCCAGGGGCGGCAGGATCGCGTACCCGATCCCGCTCGGGCCGATGGCCTCCTGGTAGCGGTGCATCACGCCGAGTTCGCTCATGGCGGGGTGCATGGCGGTGTAGGCGAGTTCGCAGCGGTAGCCGGCGGCGCTGAACTTCTGCACGACGCCGGAGGTGTACTCAATGCCGGTGTGCGGGCCCACCAGGACGATGTTCTGCCGGTGGTCGATGGCGTGCTGGCGGACGCGCTCCGTCAGCTGTCCGGCCACCGGGGAGAAGTGGCGCATGGCCGCAAGCATGCCGTCCTCCCTGGCCATCCGGGCGTACCCGGGCAGGTACGCGAACACGTCGTCTCCGTCGAGTACCACCGGGTCGGCGATACCGAGCTGCTGCGGGACTGCGGTCCGCATGGTTGTCTTCCGGCTGCCCTGCGGGCCGCCGAGGATCACCATCCGGGGATCGTCCTGGGAGGGAGCGGTGAGGGTGGGCCGCAGGTCGCGTTCCCAGATCGCCTCGATCTGCCCGGCGTCGGGCAGGGGCGGCGGCGTCACTCGCCGACCCTCACGGAGGCGAGGACAGCCGGGTACTCCGCAAGGATCGTCCTCAGCCGCTCCGGGTCGGCCGTTCCCAGGGTCTGGCGCTCCTGGATGTAGCGGGCCCTCTCGGTCCGAAGACGCTCAGCGTCGGCCGGTTCGGCAAGCGCGATGAGCGAGCTGTACTCGGCAATGATGGCACTGAGCAGGTCGTAGGCGATATCGGCGGCGTCGGGGTCGATGGCTCCAGACATGGAGTCAACCTACCGCCAACTCAGTGGATCTACAGTTGAGTTCCACGCGCACCGGCGGCGCCTTCGTCGTCACCCACACACCTCCGAAGGGATCCGCGATGACCGAGACCGACTGGTTCAAGAGCTCGTACTGCGACGACAAGGAGTTCGCGTGCGTGGAGATCCGCGTCGTCGGGCCCGGAGCGGTGGCCGTGCGGGATTCGACGGATCCGGACGGCCCGGTCCTCGCCTTCCCCGCCGAAAGCTGGACAGCCTTCCTCCGCATGGCCGGGGACAGCGGCCAGCTTCACGTCTAGCGCGTCTGCTCCCGTACGGCGAGCGAGAGCGCCTCGTTCGCGTGCCGGGACGGGCCGTGGGGAAGACCGGAAGGGTCAGTAGCGACCCGGCGGCGACTCTGCTCCTGGGACAGCGTTCTTCGGCGCACTGGTCTCGTCGTCGAGACATCAGGGGAGCCGATGGCATTTCGCGCCGTGCACGCGCAGTGGGGGACGGTCTTTTCACACCTGCCGGATCTTGGTTGCGCTCGCAGCTGGGAACAGGTGTGGAAGACTCGGCCGCCCGAGCCGCTGACCTGCGACGAGTGCAGCCACCCAATGCATGCGAAGACCTCCCGCACCGGGCTGCGGTTCTTCGCCCACGCCCCCGGTGCCCCGACCTGCGCCCTCGGCCTGGAATCCGTCGCCCACCACCTGCTGAAACTGGAGCTCGCCAACGCGGCCCGCGATGCCGGCGCCCACGCTGGACTAGAAGTCCGTGGCCCCGACGGCACATGGCGGGCGGATGTACTGGCCACCGACCCCGCTGGGGCCTGGAAGATTGCCCTGGAAGCCCAGCTCGCACCGATCACGGACGCCGAGATAACCGCCCGCACCGAGAAGATGTCGGCCGACGGCGTCACCTCGATCTGGTTCAGCGACCGGCTCCGACCGCCCTGGCTCGGCACCGTCCCCTCGATACGCCTGACCCAGCCGGACGGGGAGCAGCACCTGGTCGTGGCCGAGGGCTTGGTGCGGTTCGTCGGTGACGGTTGGAAGCCGGTCCGGGCCCCGCTCACCGATTTCCTCGCCTGGGCGTTCTCCCGCCGCATCGTTGCGCACACGCCCCGGACACCGCTGTGGGGCCATCGGTCGCTGGCTACGGTGTGGACCGCGCCGCAGTACATCGCCGCCGAGACCGCGCACTTGGAGGAGGAAGAGCGGCGGCGGCGCATCCAGGAGGCCAAGGCGGCTGTGCTGCAGCGGGCGAAGGAGAAGAGGCGGGAGGAGATCCGGGAGAGGAACGTGGTCACCCGCGCCAAGGCCCTTGCGGAGGCCACCGCCGCAGAGCAGGCCGCCCGCTCCCGGCCGCCCACCAGGCAGTGGCAAGTGGCCCGCGTCTTTCGCCTCGGCGTCAAGGAAGCGCTGGCCAAGCTCGCCGACGAGCACGGTGTCACCGCGACGGTGGGCCTGAGCACCGGTGACCCTCGCTACGCCGGCGGAGTCCCCTTCGTGGACGAATATGGCGTCCCGGTTGCGGTCTTCGACCCCGACCCCGCACGTGTACGTGGGGAGGCGTTCCTGCTGCTGGCCGGACTGCTGCTGATCTTCCCGAGCAAGGCTGCTCAGCGCCGGTTCGACAACGCGACCAACATCAAGAAGAAGCACCGGCCGATCGACGGCTACCGCACCGAAATCCTCGGGGCACCCGAGGGCGGGCCCGGCCGCTCCTGGGGCCGCCGCACCTGCACCTGCGCCACGCCGCAGCTGGTGGCGACGATCCAAAACGCGCAGTACCCGGCCGAGCCCAGCGAGCAGATGGGCTCGGCCACCGCCCTCTTCCACGCGGAGTGCCGCGCGTGCGGCGGCCGGTACGACAAACCATGGCGCCGGACCGGCAGCACATCCCTTCCTCGGCAGCAGCGGCGTCCGGTCGAGGAACACCGGGACAGCGCCATGTAGGCCCATGGGGGTCGGAACGGTCAGCAGCGACACAGTACGACGGGCAACCTCGATTCAATGACAGCAGGAGGCGTAATCGGTCGTTTACGCCCCCTCGGACTTGGACTGGATGATCCAATCGGCGACCAGCGGAAACGCGCCTCCGATCCATTCGGCACAGCCCGATAATTGCGCCTCCCCTTTTCGCCCCCTTAGGGTGTTCCCCAACCGCCGAACCGTCACGGCTCGGCCCACCGAGGGGACACCCATGTCCGTCAGTGACTCCGAACCCACCTCCGCCACGCCCTGGGAGACGCCCGTCCCCGAGGAGGAGAAGCCCTTGGTCGCCGCCGTGGCGGCCCACCCGATGCTGGACAGCGTCGGCGCCCTGGCGCACCTGCTCGCTCAGCTCCCCCCCGAGATGTCCCTCTGGCTCGACGGTCACGCCCGCGAGGACCCGGACAACCGCCCGCGTCAGCAGTTCCTCGCCGTCACCCCGCGCATCGTCGGGGTGACCTCGCCTGCCGGGACCGAGCGGTCCATGGAGCCCGGACTGGAGCTCGGAACGGTCTACGTCCCCTTCGACAGCGACCCCGGCTCCCAGGCGGCTGCGGCCGTACGCCGGGACCTGCTCCCTGAATGCGCCTACGCCCGCGCCGAGGAGCGCATGGAACAGGGCGCCGTTCCCGGGGCCCTCGGGGACATCGCCTCGGTCCTCGAAGACGTCGGGGGCCTGCTCCGGGCCGCCGCCGAGTGGCTGGACAGGGCCTCGTCCGACGCGCAGAACCTGCACGTCGAGGCGTCGAGGATCAGCCAGGCAGCCGAGCGGGTCGCCCAGATGGCGAAGTCCATCAAGGACACGGACTGTGGCTGACCGGCTGTACCTGCGCCACTCGACGGACAAGCAGACCAACCTCCGCCAGAGGCACAGCCTGGCCTCGTACCTGAACGTCGGCGCTCCCGCCTACGAGGACCCGGCGACCTCCAGCCGCCTGCACCCGCTGAAACGCAGCGGCTTCTTGCAGCTCCTGGACGAGGCCGCCGTTGGCGATGTCGTGCGCCTCGCCGACGCAGCCCGCCTCTTCCGTTCGGTCAAGGACGTCCTCGACATCCGCGACGTCCTGCGGCGCCGGGGGCTGCACCTGCGCATCGCGTCCGGGGCCTGGTCCGGTATCGACCTGACGTCCGACGACCCCATGACGAAGCTCTTCGTCACGATGCTCGCCGGGGTCCTGGAGTTCCAGCGGGACATGATCAGCGAGAACACCAAGGACGGCGTCGCCGCCGCCCGGGCACAGGGCAAGACCCTGGGCCGGCCCGCACGTCTCACCCCGGAGCAGGCCGCCGACATCGTCACGGCGCACGAGGGCGGCGCGGCGGTGAAGGCGCTCGCGAGGGAGTACGGCGTGGACCCGAAGGTCATCCGGCGTGTCCTGGACGCCGCCGGTGCCCGTGAACTGCCCGAGCAGCTGGACGTCCTCCCGGCCCCGGCCGCCGAGCGGCAGCCGGACCCGGAGATCACCCTCGACCTGCCCGGCCTGCTCGCCGACCACTTGCTCGCTCACGGCGACGAAACGGTCCGTTCGGCGCTCGCCTCCGGGCGGACGATCCGGCGGGGGCAGGGCCACCTGGTCCGGCTCGCCGCACCGCTCGCGCTCCACCAGGCCGCGCTGCAGCAGGCTGCCGACCTCGCCGACGAAGCAGCCAGTCCCGCCGGACGCAAGGCCCACCGGGTCTACGCCGCCCGAATCACGACCGCGTCGTCCGCACCCTAAGAACGAGCTCCCCGCCGTCGCCGGTCGACCCGAGACCACCGGGCCGACCGGCGACGGTCCGCCATTCGGAGTAGCGGCCGTGACGATGAGCACTGCCCGGCGTTGGCACCCTCGCCCACATCACTGAGCCGAAAGGGTGCCATGCGCCGTACCGCCGTCCTCCTCGCCGTCGCCTTGCTCTCCGTCGCGCCTGCCGCGACGGCAGTAGCCCCCCGCGGAATGATCCAGCAGCAGAACATCGCCCTCGACGCCAGCTCCGGTGACGGATCGGTGGGAGGCATCGCCCGCCTCACCGCGGTCCAGGAGAACAACGGCTACCGGGTGAAGGGCTATGTGGAGTCGACCGGGGGGTGCGTTGAACTCCCGATCGTCCCCCACGGCCAGGACTGGGACTCCTCGATAGTGACCCTCACCGGCAAGCCCTAGCCCGGCGACCCCTCCCTGGTGTCCTTCGGCCCGACGGCCGGGGAGGCGTCCGCGACGGCCCGCCCGGCCGGAACGGCCTCTCGGGTATCCGACGTTTGACCAGTTCGAACTGATGTACGAGTGTGAGGGTGTGCCCCGCCCCTCTTCCACGCCCTCCCACCGCCCGGCCCCCCAGGGAGCCGTCGGCAACTGGCAGGACGCCCGCCGCGCCGCTCCTGCCGACGTCGAAGCCGCCGCCGCGCAGGAACGCCGGACCTTCGTCCTCGCGCAACTGCGGATGGGCGGCGCCTGGCAGCCGGCCGTCGTCACCGCGTGGCGCCCCCTCCCTCAGGGCCGGTGGGCGGCGCGGGTCACCTGGGGGCTGCCGATCACGACCGAGTGGGTTGCCTACGCCCCGCGGGTCTTGCGCCCCGTCCCGCTCGCCACCCGCCCGGACGACCGGGACGGTGACCGGTGACCGTCGTCATCCCGATCACCGCGCTCTCCAGCGACCGGAGCGACCGACTCGCGGACATGCTGGCCGAGACCTCCCCGGCCGCCCGGCGTGCCCGGGTGGAGGCGGCGACGCGCCCCGCCCACCCGGCCCTGGCCCCGGTGCTGCCCGACGGCCGGCTGCCGCGCGGTGCCGCCGTCCAGGTCGTCGACGACTCGGTGCTGCTGCTGGCCCTGGCCGGAGGCGCCCAAGAGGCGACCGGCTGGACCGCGATCGTCGGCATGCCGGACCTCTCGCTTGCCGCGGCCCGGCAGATGGGGGTCAGGTGGAGCACCACGCTCCTGGTCGACCAGCCTGGGCCGCACTGGATGGAGGTGACGTCGACGCTGGCGCGCGCGTGCGAGATCTTGATCGTCAAGCCTTCCACCGATCTGCGGCCGCGCGACGTCCAGCGCCTGGACGCCGTACTCCGTGAATCCGGCGCGACGCTCCTGACGCCCGACCGCTGGCCGTCCGCCGCCCTGACCCTGTCCACCAGCTCGGTCGAACACCACGGCTTGGGCCAGGGATGGGGCCAGCTGACGCACCGGACCGCGACTGTCCGGTGCAGCGGACGAGGCCGTGCCGCCCGGGCCCGAACCCTACGGCTGCACCTGCCCGGGCCGGACGGCCTGCCCGCGCCCCTGGACACGACGGCCGTCGTCGAGCGCTGGCCGGATACCGTCCTGCGCGCCGGCACTGCCTGAATCCCGCCAATGCCTCTAGTGGATCCAACGGATCCGAAGGACATGGCCGGCCCCGTTACTGCGGGGTTCGTCCTGGTCGGCGGGCGGCGTCGGTGACCAGGACGCTGCCGAAGGGCAGTGACCTCGTCTGCGGGCAAGGCGCCGCCAACTCCGGGGTTCAGAAACCGGCTCCTACGACGGCACCTGTCCGGGACTCCACAGCGCGGTGGGGCCCCCCGCCCCGCGGGGGGGCCCCCCGCGG
>NZ_JBHZCN010000059.1:57679-58764 GCF_042755465.1 Kitasatospora sp. NPDC059160
CCAAACCCCCCCGCGGCGCGCGACCGGGCACAAAACGGGCCGTTAACACAACCCCCCCCCCGACCCCCACCGGCCCGCCCCCCCCCCCGGCCGGCCCCCGCCCCCCGCGGGGGGCCCCCCCCGCGCTGTGGGTAGACCTGGACCGACTAGTGAGTCAGCGAACGATGTCCAGGGGAATGGTGACCTGGCTCGCGCGTCCACTGGAGAGGATGGGGTCGATGTCGGCCAGGGTCTTGATAGGGCCGGTGACGAGCATCGCGGTACCGCCCGCGACGCCGACCAGGTCGGTCCAGCCATCCGGGATCGGCATGGTGCCGTCATAGAAGGTGTACTCCCCGACGCCGATCAGCAGGTCGTTCTTGCCGTCGGCGGTCAGTCGCAGGCGGGCCCGCCAGCGCGGATCGACCGGGTCCAGGGTGATGGGGACGGTGAGTTGGCGGGCACCGTTGTGCCGCGCCGTGAACTCGGTGACGTCGGGGCTCAGCAGGGTGCCGTCCTCCGCGGTGCGGGCGACGGTGACGGGCTGGATCATGATGATCGTGGCGCCGCCTCCGGGGATCTGCGCGGCCTGCGCGCGCAGTTGGAAGACCGGAGGCTTGCCGATCGTTACGCCCTCGGCGGTCGCGTCCTCGGTGATGCGGCGGATCTTCTGGGGCTTGCCGGGCTTCTGGCGGCCCATGGGCGGGTCCTCTCGGATGAGCATGGGGAGGCGATAGGCGATTCCGGCCCAACCTACGGGCTGGCAGTGACAGTTGGTCAGGGAGTCAGCGCTCTGTGGTATCGGTGCGGCTCGGCGCCGGCGGTCTGCCGCGCTTCGGGCGCTGGTGCCACCAGGAGTCGAACTCGGCGGGGTCGTAGCGGGGCTGGGGCTGGCCGGGGTTGACCGGGGAAGGCGGTTTGGGGAGCCGGTCGGGGGCGGAGTCGTACTTCTCCCAGGCGGTCTTGAGAGCCCGGTGAACGGCGGAGCGGTCGACGCCGTGGCGACGGGCGAGTTCGGCCTGGGTCAGGGAGAGGTCGGGGGGCGGGCTCGGCATGGCGTCTCTCAGGGAAGCGGTTGGTGCGGCACGGACTGTCCGTGCCGCGCC
>NZ_JBHZCN010000060.1:0-58631 GCF_042755465.1 Kitasatospora sp. NPDC059160
GTACTGGACGTACTTGGGCGATTCGGGCGTGCGTCCAGGCGGGATGCCCGGCGTCGCGCGCCTGGCAAGATCCGCCGGACAGGCCCTAGCGGCCGGTGACGCGCACGGTGGAACGCGGAAGGCGGCCCCGGGGAGATCCCCGGGGCCGCCTTCCGCGTTCGAGACCCGCTGTCAGGCTTAGCTGAACGAGTCGCCGCAGGCGCAGGAGCCGGTGGCGTTCGGGTTGTCGATCGTGAAGCCCTGCTTCTCGATGGTGTCGACGAAGTCGACGGTGGCGCCACCCAGGTACGGGGCGCTCATGCGGTCGGTGACGACCTTGACGCCACCGAAGTCCTTGAGCACGTCGCCGTCGAGCGAGCGCTCGTCGAAGAACAGCTGGTAACGCAGGCCGGAGCAGCCACCGGGCTGGACGGCGACGCGCAGCGCGAGGTCCTCGCGGCCTTCCTGCTCCAGCAGGGCCTTGACCTTGGCCGCGGCGGCATCGGTGAGGAGGATGCCACTCTCGACGGTGGTCTCGTCCTGGACGGTCATCTGCTTTCTCCCGGTCTTGACGACGGTCTGCCGCCAGTGCCAACCACCGACCGCCCGGATTCATTTCCCGGACGGAGGGGGATTTCTACGGCCTGTTCGACGGCTGGTTCTCCGTGGGCCGGGCGCGTCACCCGGGCCTCTACGCTCCCCATGCTCGCACAACCGGGGCGGAGCGGGCACCGCCCGCGTCACGGATCCGGGCGAACGGGCCCCACGGCCGCCCGCCGGACGCCAGGATGGCGGCATGATCCTTCGCCAGGTCAGGGACACCGCAGCGGACGCGGAGGTCGTCCAGGAGGTGTCCCTTGCCGCGTTCGCCGGACCGTCCGACGACCCCGCCCGGCCACCGCGACCGACGCCGCTGCAGCTCGCCCGGACCAGACACCTGGCGCGCACCGACCCCGGCGGCTGCTGGCTGGCGGAGAGCGGCGGGCAGGCGGTCGGGGTGGTGCTGTCGATGCGCCGCGAGGGCCTGTGGATGCCCTCGCTGTTCGCCGTCCGGCCGTCCGCCCGGGACCGGGGGGTCGGGCGGCTGCTGTTCGAACGGGCCCTGGCGCACGCCCGGGGCTGCCTGCGCGGGATGGTCTGCGCCTCCGACTCCCCCGCGGCGGCCCGCCGCTACCGGCTGGCCGGCTTCACCCTGCACCCGGCGATGCGGCTGACCGGGCGGGTGGACCGGGACGGGCTGATCGACCCCGGCGACATCCCGGTGCACCGCGGCAACACCACCCACCTGCACCTGCTGGACTCGGTGGACCGGCGGCTGCGCGGGTCCGCGCACGGCCCGGACCACGAGCTGATGCTCGGCCACTTCGAGGAGCTGCTGGTCGCCGACGCACTGGCCGGCAGCGGCTACTGCTACCGGGACGGCGGCACGGTGCGGCTGCTGGCGGCCACCAGCAAGCGGATCGCGGCCCGGCTGCTGCGCGAGGCGCTGGCCCGGGTGCCGGACGGGACCGAGGCCCGGGTGGAGTACCTGACCGCCGAGCAGGAGTGGGCGCTGGACGTCGGGCTGGAGGTCGGGCTGACGCCGGAGACCGGCGGCTTCGTCGGGGTGCGCGGGATGCGGCCGCCGACGCCGTACCTGCCCAGCGGGGCCTTCCTGTAGCCCGGCGGGGACGCGTACGGCCCCACCGGGCGGGCCGGTGGGGCCGTACGGACGAACGGGAGGACGGGAGGACGGGGCCCGGATCAGGCCATGGTGTCCAGGATCTCCCGGACCATCTCCATGGTGGTGCCCGGGTGCAGGAAGGCGAAGCGGGCGACCGTCTCGCCGTCCCAGCCGGTCGGGGTGACGAAGCCGATCTGGTCCGCCAGCAGCTGCTGCGACCAGCGGTAGTAGTCGTCGTTGGTCCAGCCCTTGCGCTTGAAGCAGACCGCGGAGAGCTGCGGGTCGAACAGCAGCTCCAGGTGCTCGGCGTCGCGGATCAGCTGGGCGGTGTCCCGCGCCAGCTGGAGGCCGGTCTCGATGGCGTCGGTGTACGCCTGGACGCCGTGGACGGCCAGCGAGAACCAGAGCGGCAGGCCGCGGGCGCGCCGGGTCAGGTGGTAGGCGTAGTCGGTGGGGTTCCACTCGTCGCCGTCGGTGTGCAGGACGTCCAGGTAGGAGGCGTCCTGGGTGTGCACGGCGCGGGCGAGCTGCGGGTTGCGGTAGATCAGCGCGGCGCAGTCGAAGGGGGCGAACAGCCACTTGTGCGGGTCGACCACGAAGGAGTCGGCGTGCTCGATGCCGTTGTAGCGCTCGCGCACCGACGGGGCGAACAGGCCGGCGCCGCCGTAGGCGCCGTCCACGTGGAACCACAGGTCGCGCTCGCGGGCGACCTCGGCCAGGCCGGCCAGGTCGTCGACGATGCCCTCGTTGGTGGTGCCGGCGGTGCCGACGACGGCGATCACCGTCTCCGGGTTCGGGTCGGCGGCCAGGGCGGCGCGCAGCGCCTCGCCGGTGAAGCGCCGGTTCACGGTCGGGACCTTGAAGGCCTCGACGCCGATGATGTTGAAGGTGTTCTTGACCGAGGAGTGCACCTGGTCGGCGACGGCTATCCGCAGCCGGGCCTCCGGACCGACGCCGAGCCTGCGGCGGGCGGTGTCACGGGCGACCACCAGGGCGGACAGGTTGCCCGCGGAGCCGCCGGAGACGAAGCAGCCGCCGGCCGAGGCGGGCATCCCGGCCCGGTCGGCGATCAGGCGCAGCACCTGGTTCTCGGCGGCGATGGCTCCCGCCGCCTCCAGCCAGGAGATGCCCTGCAGCGAGGCGCAGGAGACGACCATGTCGAACAGCAGCGCGGCCTTGGTCGGGGCGCACGGGATGAAGGACAGGTAGCGGGGGCTGTCGGCGGAGATGACCGCGCGGGACAGCTCGTGGTCGTACAGCTTGAGCACGTCGGCCGGGTTGTTGCCGTCCTGGTTGAGCAGGCCGGCCAGCTGGGTGCGCAGGTGCTCGCCGTCACCGGGGTGGTCGAGCGGGACGGGGTCGTACTGCAGCCGCTCCCGCATGTAGTCGAAAACCAGGTCGACCAGTTCGTTGTCGGGCCGGTGCATGCGGTCGGGTGCTGCGGACACGGCTGTCCCTCTCGGCTGTGGGTGTCGGGGGGATCCGGTCGGCGGGACGCCTCACCGCGCTGACCGGACGTGATCAGCGTAGGCAGCGGAAGCGCTTCCCCGCGCGTCGGAACGCGGCTGGTCAGGCAGCTTTCGGGCGTCTTCGGGCAGGTCCGCGCAGATTTCCTGCGTACCCCGGGCGCCGGGCCGGGAGATCAGCCGATCAGCTGGGAGAGGACCACCGAGGAGCGGCTGCGCTGCACGCCGGGCTCGCGCCGGATGCGCTCGATGACGGCCTCCAGATGGCGCATGTCGGCGGCCCGCAGGTGCACCAGGGCGTCCGGGTCGCCGGTGACCGTCCAGGCGGCGACCACCTCGGGGAACTGGCGCAGGCTGGCGAGGATCTCCTCGGGGGCGGTCCGCTCGCGGCAGTAGACCTCGACGAAGGCCTCGGTCTGCCAGCCGAGCACGGCCGGGTCGAGCACCACGGTGAAGCCCCGCACCACGCCGCGCGCCCGGAGCCGGTCGATCCGGCGGCGTACGGCGGTGGCGGAGAGGTTCACCTGGAGACCGATCTCGGCGTAGGACGCCCGGCCGTCGCTGCCGAGGCGGGCGAGGAGCTGCCGGTCGGTCTCGTCCAGGTCCGCCCCGATCACCTCGTGCGCTCGGCTGCTGGTCATCGGTGCGGGGCTCCACGGGTCGTGCGGTGGGGGCGGGGGGAGCGTCCCGGGCGGCGGGCGGTGCGGTCGCACCCGCCGGCGCCACTGCCGAAACGGTTCGCCACCCATTCTGGCGGATGACCTGAACGAGTTCATCGCGCGCGGATGACCGGGAGAAGGCCATCGGTCCACCCGGCGGGCGTCGATCGCCGTGCCCGCCGTCGACCGGAGGCCCTTCATCGCGGGCCGCCCCCGGGACGTCTTCGTGTTCATGGCCCAGCCGTGCCCGGGGCTTCGAAATATCGATTCGGCCACGGCAGGAAGCATCCGATCCGGCGAGCGGTTCTCGTCACATCGACAGGATGGCCATCGTCACTCTGACGCTAACCGGTTAGAATAGATAGTGTCAGATAGACGAAAAGGCCCCACCGCTCGTTCGGCCGCACAGAAGGGCACCCGCCCGTGACCACCACCATCACCGAGACCCACGGCGTCGACCCCACTCCGACGCCGCTCGCTCTGCTGCTGCTCGGCCGAGAGGCCGACCCGAACAGCGAGCGCGGCGTCGAGTGCCCCGGCGACCTCCCGCCGGCCTCGGACCCGAACCTCGTCGAGCGCGCCCGGGCGGCCAAGGCCGCACTGGGAGACCGCGTCTTCATCCTCGGCCACCACTACCAGCGCGACGAGGTGATCGAGTTCGCCGACGTCACCGGCGACTCCTTCAAGCTCGCCCGCGACGCCGCGGCCCGCCCGGAGGCCGAGTACATCGTCTTCTGCGGCGTGCACTTCATGGCCGAGTCCGCCGACATCCTCACCGGCGACCGCCAGCAGGTCGTGCTGCCGGACCTCGCGGCCGGCTGCTCGATGGCCGACATGGCCACCGCCGAGCAGGTCGCCGAGTGCTGGGACGTCCTGACCGACGCCGGCATAGCCGACGTGACCGTCCCGGTCTCGTACATGAACTCCTCCGCCGACATCAAGGCCTTCACCGGCAAGCACGGCGGCACCATCTGCACCTCCTCCAACGCCCAGCGGGCGCTGGAGTGGGCCTTCGAACAGGGCCAGAAGGTGCTCTTCCTGCCCGACCAGCACCTCGGCCGCAACACCGCGGTGCGGGACCTGGGCATGTCGCTGGACGACTGCGTCCTGTACAACCCGCACAAGCCCAACGGCGGCCTGACCACCGAGCAGCTGCGCAACGCCAAGATGATCCTCTGGCGCGGCCACTGCTCGGTGCACGGCCGGTTCAGCCTGGACTCGGTGAACGACGTCCGCGAGCGGATCCCCGGCGTGACCGTCCTGGTGCACCCCGAGTGCAAGCACGAGGTGGTCGACGCCGCCGACATGGTGGGCTCGACCGAGTACATCATCAAGGCCCTGGACGCGGCCGAGCCCGGCTCCAAGTGGGCCATCGGCACCGAGCTGAACCTGGTCCGCCGCCTGGCCAAGGCGCACCCGGACAAGGAGGTCGTCTTCCTGGACCGCGCGGTCTGCTTCTGCTCGACCATGAACCGGATCGACCTGCCGCACCTGGTCTGGGCGCTGGAGTCGCTGGTCGAGGGCCGGGTGCCGAACGTGATCACGGTGGACCCGGAGACCGAGAAGTACGCCAAGGCCGCACTGGACCGGATGCTGGCCCTGCCGTAGCGGCGGGCGAGCACCCGCCCCGAGCCGAAGGGGCGCGCCGGTGTCGAGAGGGAGGAGCGAGGAGGCCCCGAGGGACGAGGGGCATCGGAGCGACGACCGTCGGCACCGGGTCGGAGCGCCCCGGAGGCGAGCGGGCGAGCACCCGCCCCGAGCCGAAGGGGCGCGCCGGTGTCGAGAGGGAGGAGCGAGGAGGCCCCGAGGAACGAGGGGCATCGGAGCGACGACCGTCGGCACCGGATCCGAGCGCCCCGGAGGCGAGCGGGCGAGTAACTGCAGCGAAAGGGCGGGTCCCCTCCACCTGGAGGGGACCCGCCCTTTCGTCTGGCAGCGGCCGCGCGGCTACTCGTACTCGGGGAAGCCCGGGATGACGCCCTCACCCTCGGAGAGCAGGAGGGACCGGACCTCGTCGAGGGTCGCCTCGGCACTCGGCAGGATCAGCTCGGACGGCTCCAGCGAGTCGTCCGGAAGCCGGGTGCCGTACTGCTTCACGGCGTCCAGCAGCTTGCCGTAGGCCTGGCGAAAGGTGTTCTCGTCGCCGGACTCCACCGCGGTGAGCAGCTCGTCGTCGAGCTGGTTGAGCAGGTTCAGGTGGTCCTCGCCCACCTCGAACTGCCCCTCACCCATGACCCTCATGATCATGCTGCGCTTCTCCTGGTTCGTGGGTGGTTCCAGCTCACTTGTTGTAGTTGATCCGCGGGGTGTCCTGCGGGTGCGCGTCCTGCGGCTGCGGCTGCTGGGCCGGCTTGCCCTGCTCGATCGCGGCCGGACCGGCGGCGGGGCCGCCGGACAGCTCGGCCTTCATCCGGGCGAGCTCCAGCTCGACGTCGGAACCGCCGGCCACCCGCTCCAGCTCGGCCTCGATGTCGTCCTTGCGGCCGAGACCGCTGGCGTCGTCGAGCGCGCCGGAGGCCAGCAGCTCGTCGATCGCACCGGCCCGGGCCTGCATCTGCGCCGTCTTGTCCTCGGCACGCTGGATGGCCAGGCCGACGTCGCCCATCTCCTCCGAGATCCCGGAGAAGGACTCGGCGATGCGGGTCTGCGCCTGCGCCGCGGTGTAGGTGGCCTTGATGGTCTCCTTCTTGGTGCGGAAGGCGTCCACCTTGGCCTGGAGCCGCTGGGAGGCGAGCGTGAGCTTCTCCTCCTCGGCCTGCAGGGCCTGGTACTGCGTCTCCAGATCGGTGATCTGGGACTGCATGTTGGCCTTGCGGGTCAGCGCCTCGCGAGCGAGGTCCTCGCGGCCGAGGGAGAGCGCCTTGCGGCCCTGGTCCTCGTACTTCGCCGACTGCTGCTGGAGCTGGGTCAGCTGGAGTTCCAGGCGCTTGCGCGAGGTCGCGACGTCCGCGACGCCACGCCGTACCTTCTGCAGCAGTTCGAGCTGCTTCTGGTAGGAGTAGTCGAGCGTCTCACGGGGATCCTCCGCCCGGTCCAAGGCTTTGTTCGCCTTGGAGCGGAAGATCAGCCCCATACGCTTCATGATTCCGTCGCTCATGGGCCTCGGGTGCCCCCTTCTCCGGCCTGCGGTCTTAAATCTCGTTACCAGACACGACGAGTGTATGTGCAGCGAGCCCTTCGCCGCAGTGCACCTGCCTGCAACAAGACTGCTACAGCGACCAGGGGCAGATCCTCATCCCCCGGGTGGATCCGCCTCTCATCCTCCCCATACTCCATCCGATTGATCCCCTACGGGAAGAGCGGGGGAGACCCCGGTCCGAACGCGGCCGAACGGATCGATACGCGTTTGGGTCCGAGGGGACCCGTGGTCGCGGCGCCGCACCCCGTACGCTGGGGGTGTGTTCCGACGCCGTTCAGATGATGCCGCCGCCTCCGCCACCGTGCTGGAGGACGAGACGCCCCAGGCCCGCCACCCGCAGGCCAAGAAGGGCCGCCCCACCCCCAAGCGCAGCGAGGCCGAGGCCAACCGGCGCACCCGGGTCGTGGTGCCCAAGGACCGCAAGGAGGCCTCCCGCCAGGCGCGCGAGCGGATGCGCAGCGAGCGCGAGAAGCAGCGCCAGGCGCTGATCGACGGCGACGAGCGCCACCTGCCGGCCCGCGACAAGGGGCCGGTGCGCAAGTTCGCCCGCGACTACGTGGACTCCCGCTGGTCGCTCGCCGAGTTCTTCCTGCCGGCCGCCGTGGTCATCCTGGTGCTGAGCATCGTCAAGGTGCCCGCGCTGCAGCTGCTGTCCACGCTGCTGTTCCTGCTGTTCTTCGTCCTGGTGATCCTGGACTTCGTCCGCCTGGGCCTCGGCCTGCGCAAGCAGCTGGGCGAGCGCTTCGCCGGGCAGAACACCCGCGGCGTGGTCGCCTACGGCATCATGCGCACCCTGCAGATGCGCCGGCTGCGCCTGCCCAAGCCGCAGGTGCGGCGCGGAGAGAAGCCCTGACCGCCGAACCGGTGGACTCCGGCTGGGCCCCGCCTTCCTGGGAGGGGCCCGGCCTCTACGCACTGCCCGGACAGGGGGACGGCGGCCACGACCGGCTCGGTCAGGAGCGTCGGCTGCCCTCCCGCAGCGGCTCCTTCGCCGGCGGCACCGCCGCCTGGCTGGACCGGCTCGGCGGACTGCGCAACTTCGTCCGGCAGGAGCTCGTCTCCCGGCAGCTCGCCGAGCAGCTCACCGGCCGCACCGCCCAGCGGGTCCTGGACATCGGCTGCGGACAGGGCACCCAGGCGCTGCGGCTGGCCCGGGCCGGCCACTACGTCACCGGGATCGACTCCGACCCGGTCGCGCTCGGCGTCGCCCAGGGGGCGCTCGCCGAGGAACCGCCCGAGGTGCGCGGCCGGCTGCAGCTGCTCAGCGGCGACGGCCACCAGTGCGGGCGCTGGTTCGGCCCGCGCAGCTTCGACGTGGTGCTCTGCCACGGCGTCCTGATGTACCTGCCGGACCCGGACCCGATGATCGCCTCGCTGGCCCGGCTGCTGGCGCCGGGCGGGCTGCTCTCGCTGCTGGTGCGCAACGGCGACGCGCTCGCGCTGCGGCCCGCCGCCGCCGGGGACTGGCGGGCCGCCCTGCACGCCTTCGAGAGCGACCGGTACTACAACCGGCTCGGACTGGCCGCCCGGGCCGACCGGCTCGCCGACCTGACCGTCACCCTCTCCGAGGTCTCGGTGCCGGTCCGGCACTGGTACGGCGTCCGGGTCTTCACCGACAACGCGCCCGACGACGCCGCCCCGCCGGTGGACGGGCGGCAGCTGGCCCAGCTGCTGGAGGCCGAGGACCGGGCCGGCCGCACCGACCCGTACCGGCAGGTCGCGGCGCTGCTGCACGTGATCGGCGCGAAGTGAGCCCCCGGGCTCAGCCCTCGTGCAGGCTCATCGAGTAGATCACCCGGTCGTCGTCCAGCAGGACGGCGTTGTCCACGCCCTCCTCGGCGAGCTGCTTCCAGCTCTCCCCGATCCAGGTCTCGGCGTCGCCCTGGCCGGCGAACTCCTCCTGCCCGAGGGTCGACGCCACCGCGCTGCCGTCCGCCTTCTCGTACCGCCACGTCCAGACCATGCCCGGCTCCTCCCACTGACGCTGCCTTGTGTGCTGCGCAGGTTAGCCTGCCCGGCCCGATCTTCCGTATGCCTGTCGGGCAGGATGGGCGGCATGGCGACCCACCCCCCGCTCCCCCGCACGCTGCTGCTCGGCGGCGCGCGCTCCGGCAAGTCCACCCGCGCCGAGCAGCTGCTCGCCGAGCACCCGGACGTCCTGTACGTGGCCACCGGCGGCACCCGGGACGGCGACGCCGAGTGGGCCCAGCGGGTCGCCCTGCACCGGGACCGCCGGCCGGCGAGCTGGCGCACCGCCGAGACCTGCGACCTGGAGGCCGTGCTCGCCGACGCCGACGACCCGGCGCCGGTGCTGGTCGACTGCCTGGCGCTGTGGCTGACCGCCGTGATGGACGCGTGCGACGCCTGGGACGACGACGCCTGGGCGGCCGGCGGCGAGGCCGCGGTGCAGCGCCGCTGCGAGGCACTGGCCGCGGCCTGGGCCGGAACCCGGCGGACGGCCGTCGCGGTGAGCAACGAGGTCGGCATGGGCGTCGTCCCGGCGACCGCCGCCGGCCGCCGGTTCCGGGACACTCTCGGACGGCTCAACATGGCCGTGGCGGACGCCTCCGAGCGGGTCCTGCTGGTGGTCGCGGGACAGGTTCTGACGGTCAAGCCGAGCCCGCACACCTCCGCCGTGTAGCCTTCCGACCGATGGACACGACCGTGGATCTCGATACGTTCTCCTCGCTCGTCGAGCGCCCCGACGACAGCGCCCGACGGGCCGCCGAGGAACGCTGGCAGGAAGCCGGCCGACCGCGCGGCGGCCTGGGCAAGTTGGAGGAGCTGGGCAGCTGGCTGTCGTCCGTACAGGGGCGCTCCCCGGTGCGGCCGGTCTCGGCGCCCAAGGTGCTGCTGTTCGCCGCCGACCACGGCGTGGCCGCTCTCGGCGTCTCCCGGCTGCCCGCCGACGGCGGCACCGCCGCCCGGGTACGGGCGGTGCTCGACGGCAGCGCCCCGGTGGCCCGGCTGGCCGCGCGCTACGGCGCCGACGTGCGGGTCGTCGACGTCGCGGTGGACACCGACCCGGCGGACTTCCCGGACGAGGTGGTCGCCCACCGGATCCGGCGCGGCTCCGGCCGGATCGACGTCGAGGACGCGCTCACCCCGGAGGAGACCGTCCGGGCCTTCCGGGCCGGCATGGCGGTGGCCGACGAGGAGGCCGACACCGGCACCGACCTGGTGCTGCTCGGCGACCTCGGGGTCGGCTCCACCACGGTGGCCGCCGTCCTGGTCGGCGCGCTGTGCGGGACGGACGCGGCCGCGGTGTGCGGACGCGGCTCGGGCATCGACGACCGGGTGTGGATGGTCAAGTGCGCCACCGTCCGGGACGCGCTGCGACGGGCCCGCCCGGTGCTCGGCGACCAGCTGGCGCTGCTCGGCGCCACCGGCGGGGCGGACTTCGCCGCGATCACCGGTTTCCTGCTCCAGGCCGCCGTCCGCCGGCTGCCGGTGGTGCTGGACGGCGTGGTCTCCTCGGCCTGCGCGCTGGTCGCGCAGCGGATCGCCTTCCGGTCGCCGGAGTGGTGGCGGGCCGGGCAGTCCAGCGGCGAGCCCGCCCAGGCGAAGGCGTACGACCGGCTCACCCTGACGCCGTTGCAGGACCAGGGGATCACCCTGGGCGAGGGCGTCGGCGCGGTGCTCGCGCTGCCGCTGCTCCAGGCCGCGGGCGACGCGCTCGCGGAGGAGGCGCCCCGGCCGTTCGTCCCCTCGGCGCCGAAGGAGCAGCCGAAGCTGCCGTCGGCCGCCGACCTGCTCAGGAGGCTGTAGCGGCTGTCGCGGCGGCGGGCGTCGTCCGAGACCGGCTCCCGCCCCCTGGCCCCCCGCTTCGCGCGGCTCCCCGCGTCCCTTCCTCGGGGCGCGGGGATTCTGCTGTGTCGGCGGCGGGGCCCGGACGCGGGTCCGGTCCGGGTCCGGTTCGAGTGCGGTTCCGGTGCGGTTCCGGTCCGGTGGAGGAGTGGGTGGGAGCGATGGCCGACGGCGGCGAGCGGGCGACGTGGGGCGAAGGGCTGCGGTTCGCGTTCGGGACGCTGTCGGTGCTGCGGGTGCGGGTCGAGCGGTGGGACCGGGCCGCGGCGGCCCGGGCGATGACGGCGGCTCCGGTGGTCGGCCTGGTCCTGGGCGCGATCGCGGCCGGGGCCGGCGCCCTGGTGGCCTGGCGGGCGGGCGGACTGCTCGCCGCGGTGACGGCGGTGGGGGTGCTCGCCGCGCTGACCAGGGGGCTGCACCTGGACGGCCTGGCGGACGTCGCCGACGGCCTGGGCAGCGGCAAGCCGGCCGAGGACGCGCTGCGGATCATGAAGCAGTCCGACATCGGCCCGTTCGGCGTGCTGACCCTGCTGCTGGTGCTGCTCGCCCAGGTCGCCGCCCTGGCCGGGCAGTTCGGGCAGTCGACGCCGCGCGGCGCCCTCGCGGTGCTCGCCTCGGCGGTGGCCGCGCGCTGCGCGCTGGCCTGGGGCTGCCTGCGGTCGGTGCCGGCCGCGCGCCCGGGCGGGCTGGGGGCGATGGTGGCGAGCACCGTCGCGCCCGCGGCGGCCGCCACCGGGACGCTGGCCGCCGCGCTCCTCGTGGCCGCGCCCGGGCTGTTCGACGGATGGTCAGCCCTGCGCCTCCCGCTGGCCGTTGTGCTCGGCGTCGGCTGCGCCCGGCTGCTGCTCACGCGGTGCGTGCGCCGGTTCGGCGGGATCACCGGGGACGTGCTCGGCGCGACGGCCGAGACCGCCGCCACCGGGACGCTGTTCGCCCTGGCGTTGCTCGGCTGACACCGGGCGGCGCGTGATCCCACCATGCGGACTACCATGCGTGGAGCACCGCAGCCCTGCACCGTGGCAGGTCCTGCCCGCCCGGCGCGCACCGAGGAGCCGGGGCCTCTGGTGTGCGCGGCCGCTCCGGCGGGCGCGCGCGCCAGGGGGCCCGGACCCGCAGGGCCCGCCGGCGGACGGCCTGCGACGGCGGGCTGCGCCGGTGCGGCAGTCACGCCGCGACCGGCCGTGGACCGCGAAAGAACAGGACGCATTACGTGACTGCATTGTCTGTGAGCACCTCCTCCGCCGCCTCGCTGCGCGCGGACGCCCTGGTGGTCGGTGTCGCGAAGGGCCCCAAGGGGATCGTGCTGGCCCCCGGTGCCGAGGCCGTGAACGAGGCGTTCGAGGGCAAGCTGGCCGAGATCCTCGGCACCCTGGGCGCGACCGGTGCCGAGGGCGAGACCGTCAAGGTCGCCTCCCCCGTCGGCCTCAAGGCCGCGCTCGTGCTCGCGGTCGGCCTCGGCGAGGCGGCCGAGGACGGCTACGGCCTGGAGGCGCTGCGCCGCGCCGCCGGTGTCGCCGCCCGCGCCCTGGCCGGCGTCAAGAAGGCCGCGCTGGCCCTGCCGGCCGAGTCCGCGGAGGAGGTCGAGGCGGTCGCGCTCGGCAGCCTGCTCGGCTCGTACGCCTTCGGCACCTACAAGGGCAACGGCAACGGCAAGGAGCCGGTCGGCGAGCTGGTCCTGCTGACCGTCCGCAAGGGCAGCAAGGACGCCAAGGCCGCCGTGGAGCGGGCCACCGCGATCGGCGAGGAGATGAACCGCGCCCGCGACCTGGTCAACACCGCGCCGAACGACCTGAACCCGAAGAGCTTCGCCGCGATCGCCCAGGCGGCCGGCAAGGAGCACGGCCTCAAGGTCGAGGTCCTGGACGAGAAGGCGCTGACCAAGGGCGGCTTCGGCGGCCTGCTGGGCGTCGGCAACGGCTCGACCAACCCGCCGCGGCTGGTGAAGGTGGCCTACACCCACCCGAAGGCCAAGGCGACCCTGGCCTTCATCGGCAAGGGCATCACCTACGACTCGGGCGGCATCTCGCTCAAGCCGGCCGGCCACAACGAGACCATGAAGTGCGACATGGCCGGCGCCGCCGCCGTGTTCGCCGCCGTGGTGGCCGCCAAGCGCCTGGGCCTGACCGTCAACGTCACCGCCTGGCTCGCGCTGGCCGAGAACATGCCGTCCGGCTCCGCCACCCGCCCGGGTGACGTGCTGCGCATGTACGGCGGCAAGACCGTCGAGGTGCTGAACACGGACGCCGAGGGCCGCCTGGTGCTGGCCGACGCGATCGTCAAGGCCGGCGAGGAGAACCCGGACGTCATCGTCGACGTGGCGACCCTGACCGGCGCCATGGTGCTGGCCCTGGGCACCCGCACCTTCGGTGTGATGGCCAACAACGACGAGCTGCGCGACAACCTGCACGCCCTCGCGGGCGAGGTGGGCGAGCAGTCCTGGCCGATGCCGCTGCCGGCCGAGCTCAAGAAGGGCATGACCGACTCGACCATCGCCGACCTGGCCAACATGGGCGAGCGGATGGGCGGCGGCCTGGTGGCCGGCCTGTTCCTCCAGGAGTTCGTGGCCGAGGGCATCGACTGGGCGCACCTGGACATCGCCGGCCCGGCGTTCCACGAGAGCGCCCCGTTCGGCTACACCCCGAAGGGCGGCACCGCGAGCGCGGTGCGCACCCTGGTCCGGTTCGCGGAGCAGACCGCGGCCAACGGCAAGGCCTGATCCGAGCGGATCCCCACCCCGACGGGGGCCCGGCGCGCGTGCGCCGGGCCCCCGTCGGCGTTCCCGCACGGGTTACCTGCGAGTAGGACCGGACACCCCACCGCACCTCTGTTCGCCACGGGCGAAACTTTGTTCCGCACTGCGGAAGAGGTGGCGCCGAAGCGGGCGGAAGACGCCCGTCCGGCGGCTGTCAACAAGGCCTTGAGCTGCGATGATGCCCTTCCGTCGGGGGTGTTCCCGCCCCGGTGACCACTCCGTGGGACACCCCTGGGGCGGACCCGGACATCAGCCACCGCGAACAAGTGCGAAGATGTATTTCCGGCACGACTGGGCGCCTCACAAAGGCTTCCGACCCACCGGACCGCGACCGGCCCGGCGACCCACCCCATTGCATGGAGGACGTGACGTGGCGAACGACGCCAGCACCGTTTTCGACGTAGTCATTCTCGGAGGCGGAAGCGGCGGTTACGCCGCGGCGCTCCGCGCCGCTCAGCTGGGTCTGAGCGTCGCCCTGGTCGAGAAGGGCGAGCTGGGCGGCACCTGCCTGCACCGCGGCTGCATCCCGACCAAGGCCCTGCTGCACGCGGCCGAGATCGCGGACGAGACGAAGGAGGCCGCCGAGTTCGGCGTGCTGGCCACCTTCCAGGGCATCGACATCAACGGCGTCCACAAGTACAAGGACGACGTCATCGCCGGCCTGTACAAGGGCCTCCAGGGCCTGGTGGCCTCGCGCAAGGTCACCTTCATCCAGGGCGCGGGCAAGCTCTCCTCGCAGACCTCGGTCGACGTGAACGGCCAGCGCATCGAGGGCCGCCACATCGTCCTCGCCACCGGTTCGGTGCCGCGCTCGATCCCGGGCCTGGAGATCGACGGCAACCGCGTGATCTCCTCGGACCACGCCCTCAAGCTCGACCGGATCCCGAAGTCCGTCGTCATCCTCGGCGGCGGCGTCATCGGCGTCGAGTTCGCCTCGGTCTGGAAGTCCTTCGGCGTCGAGGTCACCATCGTCGAGGCGCTGCCGCACCTCGTCCCGCTGGAGGACGAGAACTCCTCCAAGCTGCTGGAGCGCGCCTTCCGCAAGCGCGGCATCAAGTTCGAGCTCAAGGCCCGCTTCTCGGGCGTCGAGTACACCGAGTCCGGTGTCCGCGTCTCCACCGAGAACGGCAAGCAGATCGACGCCGACCTGCTGCTCGTCGCCATCGGCCGCGGCCCGGTCTCGGCCGGCCTCGGCTACGAGGAGAACGGCGTCGCGATGGACCGCGGCTACGTCCTGGTCGACGAGTACATGCGCACCAACGTGCCCACCATCTCCGCCGTCGGCGACCTCGCCCCGACCCTGCAGCTGGCCCACGTCGGCTTCGCCGAGGGCATCCTGGTCGCCGAGCGCCTGGCCGGCCTCAAGCCGGTGCCGATCGACTACGACGGCGTCCCGCGCGTGACCTACTCCAACCCGGAGGTCGCCTCCGTCGGCATCTCCGAGGCCAAGGCCGTCGAGATGTACGGCAAGGAGAAGGTCGTCACCCTCAAGTACAACCTGGCCGGCAACGGCAAGAGCAAGATCCTGAAGACCGCCGGCGAGATCAAGCTCGTCCAGGTCAAGGACGGCGCCGTGGTCGGCGTCCACATGGTCGGCGCCCGCATGGGCGAGCAGGTCGGCGAAGCCCAGCTCATCTACAACTGGGAGGCCCTGCCGGCCGAGGTCGCGCAGCTGATCCACGCGCACCCGACCCAGTCCGAGGCCCTGGGCGAGGCGCACCTGGCGCTGGCCGGCAAGCCGCTGCACGCGCACGACTGATCGCGCCCACCACCCCCCGTTTCCGGTACTTCCCGTACTTCCCGTACGCAAGACTTGATAGGAGTCGCTGAAACCATGGCGGTCTCAGTAACACTGCCCGCGCTGGGCGAGAGCGTTTCCGAGGGCACTGTCACCCGCTGGCTCAAGGCCGAGGGTGAGCGTGTCGAGGTCGACGAGCCGCTGCTCGAGGTCTCCACCGACAAGGTCGACACCGAGATCCCGGCCCCGGCTTCCGGCATCCTCTCCTCGATCAAGGTCGGCGAGGACGAGACCGTCGAGGTCGGCGCCGAGCTGGCGATCATCGACGACGGCACCGGTGCCCCGGCCGCCGCCCCGGCCCCCGTGGTCGAGGCCGCGCCGGTCGCCGCGCCGGCTCCCGTGGCCGCTCCGGCCCCGGTCGCCGAGGCCCCGGCTGCTCCGGCTGCCGCTCCGGCTGCTCCGGCTGCTCCGGCCGGCGACGCCACCCCGGTGCTGCTGCCCGCGCTGGGCGAGTCGGTCACCGAGGGCACCGTCACCCGTTGGCTCAAGGCCGAGGGTGAGACGGTCGAGGTCGACGAGCCGCTGCTCGAGGTCTCCACCGACAAGGTCGACACCGAGATCCCGTCGCCGGTCGCCGGCGTCGTCGTCAAGATCCTGGTCGCCGAGGACGAGACCGCCGAGGTCGGCGCCCAGCTCGCGCTGATCGGTGCCCCGGGTGCCGCCGCTGCCGCTCCGGCTCCGGTTGCCGCCCCGGCTCCGGCTCCCGTTGCCGCTCCGGCTCCGGTTGCCGCCCCGGCCCCGGTTGCCCCGGCCGCCCCGGTCGCCGCTCCGGCTCCCGTCGCCGCCCCGGCACCGGTCGCCGCCCCGGCCCCCGTCGCCGCTCCGGCCGCCCCGGTGGCCGACGCCGGTGACGCCTACGTCACCCCGCTGGTGCGCAAGCTCGCCGCCGAGCACGGCGTCGCGCTGTCCTCCGTCGCCGGCACCGGCGTCGGCGGCCGCATCCGCAAGCAGGACGTCATCGCCGCCGCGGAGGCCGCCAAGGCCGCCCCGGCCCCGGTCGCCGCCGCCGCTCCGGCCGCCGCTGCGCCGAAGGCCGTCTCCGCTCCGTCCGCCCTGCGCGGCCAGACGGTCAAGATGACCCGCATGCGCAAGGTCATCGGCGACAACATGATGAAGGCCCTGCACGAGCAGGCCCAGCTGACCAGCGTGGTCGAGGTGGACGTCACCAAGATCATGTCGCTGCGCGCCAAGGCCAAGGAGGGCTTCCTGGCCCGCGAGGGCGTCAAGCTCTCCCCGATGCCGTTCTTCGTGAAGGCCGCCGCCCAGGCGCTCAAGGTCCACGCGGTCGTCAACGCGCGGATCAACGACGCCGAGGGCACCATCACCTACTTCGACACCGAGAACATCGGCATCGCGGTGGACTCCGAGAAGGGTCTGATGACCCCGGTCATCAAGGGTGCGGGCGACCTCAACATCGCCGGCATCTCGAAGAAGACCGCCGAGCTGGCCACCAAGGTCCGCGACAGCAAGATCACCCCGGACGAGCTGTCCGGCGCCACCTTCACGATCAGCAACACCGGTTCGCGCGGTGCCCTGTTCGACACCGTGATCGTGCCGCCGAACCAGGCCGCCATCCTGGGCATCGGTGCCACCGTCAAGCGCCCGGTGGTCATCGAGGCCGACGGCGGCACCGCCATCGGCATCCGTGACATGACCTACCTGTCGCTCTCCTACGACCACCGCCTGGTGGACGGCGCCGACGCCGCCCGCTACCTGGTCGCGGTCAAGGAGATCCTGGAGGCCGGCGAGTTCGAGGTCGAGCTCGGCCTGTAAGGCAGCGCGACCGCAGCACGGTCGTACGGAGCCCCGTGTCGTCCCCGGACGGCGCGGGGCTCCGCCGCTTCCCGGGATGCGGTTCCCGCCGGGTCATGGCATGCGTGGAGACGACGGAAAAGGGATGCTTGAGCGGTGATGGACGAGACGGACTTCTGGCAGATCATCGACGACACCTGGGAGGCCGCCGACGGCGATCCCGACGAACAGGCCGAGCGGCTGGTGGAGCGCCTCGTCCAGCTGACCCCCGACGACGTGATCGACTTCGGTCGGCTGTTCGAGGCCCGGTTCCAGCGCGCCTACCGCTACGACCTGTGGGGGGCGGCCCATCTGCTGCTGGACGGCGCCTCGGAGGACACCTTCGACTACTTCCGCTGCTGGCTGATCGGCCAGGGCCGGGAGGTCTTCGAGGGCGGGCTGGTCGAACCGGACGACCTGGCGGACCTGCTGCCCGAGTTCGACGAGGAGGAGGACGGCGAGGCCGAGGACCTCGGCTTCGCCGCCGACGAGGCGTACGAGCAGCTGACCGGCCTGCCGCTGCCCGAGGTGGGCGGGCGGCAGGCGGGACGGCCGACCGGGGCGTTCCTGGACTTCGACGACCCGGACGTGATGGCGAAGCGCTTCCCCAAGCTCTGGGAGCGGTACGGGGATTAGGGCGTGTCCGACACCCCCTGCGGGGTGTCGCGTCGGATCAGGTGCTGCTGCCGGCGGAGCCGTCCTGCTTGATGCCCTTGAGGATCTGGTCCAGCACCGCGGGGTCCGGCGCGGCCGGGTCGTCGTCCACGCCGCCCTCGAAGATCACGTAGCCGCCGCCCTTGGCCGGGACGGCGGCCAGCAGGACGTAGCCCTGGGTGCCGTCCGAGGTGCCGACGTGCCAGCGGGTGGCGTAGCCGAGCACACCGGCGACGGAGACGTAGCCGGAACCGGAGTCGGTGTGCGAGGTGATCCCGGAGAAGATCGTCCCGGCGTAGGTCGGCATCGCCGCGTCGGCGGCCCCCTTGGGGGTGTCGCCCTGGACGGTGTCCTTCTCGATCGAGAACTGGCCGCGGATGCAGGAGTTGCCGTCGGCGCAGGAGTAGCGGCCACTGCCGAGGTAGACGGTGGAGTGCGCGGAGTTGGTCGCCGCGTCCCAGCCGTCGAGGACCGGGACGGTGATCGCGTGCTGCGGGTCCGGGACGGTGCTCTTGACCGACGGGACGGGCTTGGGGGCGGGCGCGCTCCGGGTCGGGGTGGGGCTCGGCGTGGGGCCGTCGCTCTGGGTGACGGTGACCGTGGGGTTGGGGGTCGGGTCGGCCTTGGTGTTCCCGCCGCCGCTGAGCGTGAGCCCGGCGATGATCCCGCCGACGACCAGCACCGCGACCGAGATGCCGACGATCACGCCGGTGCGGTTCTTCGCGGGGGCGGGCGGCGGGTAGCCGTAGCCGGCGCCCGGGTAGGCCTCCTGGCCGGGGTGGGCCGGCTGGCCCGGGTACTGCTGCGGGCCGCCGTACGGGCCCTGGCCGGGGTAGCCGTAGCCGGGCGACTGGACCGCGTCCTGCGCCGGGTAGCCGTAGCCGGGGGCGGGTGAGCCGCTCTGCGCGGGGTAGCCGTAGCCGGCCTGCGGCGGCTGCGCGGCGGGCGGCTGCCAGCCCTGGGTCGGGGCGTCGGCGAGCTGTCCGCCGGGGGCCTGGAGCGGCCGGACCTCGGCGGTCCAGGCGTTGCCGTCCCACCAGCGCTCGTGACCGGGGGTGCCGTCCGCACCCGGGACCGGGTACCACCCGGGAGGCGTCGAGTTGCTCACGGGCGTACGGTACCCGGCGCCGCGCCGCTCCAGACAGGCAGGTACGTCACGACTGCGCCGCAACTGTTCTGACGGATCGTCAGGCGGCAGGGGTGACGGTACGGGCGGCTCAGCCGGTCAGTCGGCGGGCCATCCACACGTCGTCCACGTACTGCCCGTCGATCAGGAACTCCTCGGCCAGCGTGCCCTCGACCGTGAAGCCGCAGCTCTCGTACAGCCGGCGGGCCGGGGCGTTCCAGCCGAGCACCCGGAGGGTCAGCTTGCGGGCGCCGAGGGCCCGGGCGTGCTCGCAGGCCGCCTCGACCAGCCGTCGGCCGATGCCCCGGCCGCGCACCGTGCCGTCGACGGCCAGGCCCTGGATCTGCCGGACGTGCCGGTTGACGGCCAGCGGGGTCGCCTGGACCTGGCGGACGTAGCCGACGATCCGGCCGTCCAGGACGGCGAGCAGGAACTGGTCGGGGGTGTGGCCCTCGTCGAAGACCCGCTTCCCGACGGGCGGCTCGGGGGCGACGTCGGAGAGGGTGGACCAGGCGGCGCGGTCGAGCTCGGCGAGCCCGCGCTCGTCCTCGGGGCGGGCCGGGCGGATGATCAGATCGTCTTCGCGGGTCATGCCGCGTGATGCTACTGGGGCGCGTGCGAAGGGTGACAGGCGATAAGTCCTGCGAGGATGGGTCCATGCGCATCGCTGTCACGGGCTCCACGGGATTGATCGGCTCGGCCCTCGTCCGCTCCCTGCTGGCGGACGGCCACGAGGTGGTCCGGCTGGTCCGGCACCGCTCCAGGACGGGGCCGCAGCCCGACGGGAGCACCGCGATCGGCTGGAACCCACTGCTCGGCGAGGTCGACCGGGACGGGCTCGCCGGGGTCGACGCCGCGGTGCACCTGGCCGGCGCCGGGGTCGGCGACCGCCGCTGGACGGACTCCTACAAGCGGGAGATCCGGGAGAGCCGGGTGTACGGCACCGAGACGCTGGCGGTGGCGCTCGCGGAGCTGGCGCAGCCGCCGCGGGTGCTGGTCAGCGCCTCCGCGGTCGGCTGGTACGGGCAGACCGGCGACCGGGTGATCGACGAGGACTCCCCCGCCGGGGACGACTTCCTGGCCGAGGTGTGCGTGGCGTGGGAGGCGGCCGCACGGCCCGCCGAGCGGGCCGGGATCCGGGTCGTCCACCCGCGCACCGGCATGGTGCTGTCCGCCGCGGGCGGCGCGGGCGGGCGGCTGTTCCCCCTGTTCAAGCTGGGCCTGGGCGGGCGGCTCGGCAGCGGCGGGCAGTACTGGAGCTACCTCTCGCTGGCCGACGAGGTGGCCGCGCTGCGGTTCCTGATCGACCGGGAGGACCTCTCCGGCGCCTTCAACCTCACCGCGCCGGAGCCGGCCACCAACGCCGAGCTGACCGCGGCGCTCGGGCGGGCGCTCGGGCGGCCGACGCCGTTCCCGGTGCCGGAGGCGGTGTTGAAGGCCGTGCTCGGGGAGCTGGCGGTCGAGGTGGTCGGGAGCCACCGGGTGGTGCCGCGGCGGCTCTTGGACGCGGGCTTCCGGTTCGCGCACCCGGATCCGGACTCGGCGGTGCGGGCGGCGCTGTGACCCCTCGTTCTGCGTAGGCCCGCTACGGCATTCGCCCTGGCCAGGGGCATATGCCGGGCGGGGTCGGACGGGGCTCCGGGAGGGGGCGCACGGGAGCACACGACGGGCGCGTTGCACGCCCCCGGTGACCGTGCGCGCCCGCCGACCCGGTAACCCGGCCGCCACGGCGCACTGTCCGTGACCGCGCCCCCGCCCGGCGCCGCACGACCCCTCCCGACCCCCGCATCCGGTCCACCGCACCGGTCTGATGCTCACACTGACTGGGCATCACCTTCCACGGACCGTGTCCCGGCACCCCGCTGCCTGCGTCGGCCGGAGCCCCGGGACCAGGGAGGGAGCACTCCAGTGCCCACGTACGACTTCACCCGCCGCGCCCGCCGCCCGTCCGACCCGGACGTCGTCGTGGTCGGCGCCGGACTCGCGGGCCTGGCCGCCGCCCGCGCGCTCACCGGCCAAGGCCTCACCGTCCAGGTCCTGGAGACCACCGACCGGATCGGCGGCCGGATGGCCACCCGCGAGCTCGACGGCTTCCGCCTCGACGACGGCAGCCACCTGCTCAACACCGCCTACCCGGAACTGCGCCGGGCGCTCGACCTCGACCGCCTGGACCTGCGCCCGCTCGCGCCCGGCGTACTCGTGCACAGCGCCGGCCGCCGCTACCGCGCCGGGGACCCCCAGCTCACCGCCGCCCGGCAGGCCGCCCTCCGGGCCCCGCTCGGCAGCCCGCTGGACAAGGCCCGCCTCGGCAGCTGGCTGGGCCGGATCGCCACCACCCCCGCCGCCCGACTGCAGGCCCGCCCGGAGACCACCGCCGCCCGCGCACTGGCCGGCCACGGCCTCGCCCCGCGCACCGTCGACGGCTTCCTGCGCCCGCTGCTCAGCGCCCTGCTCGGCGACCCGGCCCTCGGCACCAGCAGCCGGATCGCCGACCTGGTGCTGCGCTCGTACGCCCGCGGCCGACTCTGTCTGCCCGCCGACGGGATCGCGGCGGTGCCCGCCCAGCTGGCCGCCGCGCTGCCCGCCGGCACCGTGCGGACCGGGGTGCAGGTCACCTCGATCGGCGCCGACGGCGTGGAGACCCTCGCGCACGGGCGGATCGGCGCCCAGGCCGTGGTGGTCGCCACCGACGCCCGCTCCGCGGCCGAGCTGCTGCCGGGGCTCCGGCTGCCCGACTTCCACCCCGTCACCACCTTCTTCCACGCGGCCGACCGCGCCCCGCTCGCCGAGGCCGTGCTGCTGCTGGACGCCGACCGGCCGAACGGACACCCGCCGCTGGTCTCGCACTCGCTGGTGCTCAGCGAGCTGCACCCGTCCTACGCCCCGGCCGGGCAGGCGCTGGTCGCCACCACCGTGCTCGGCCGGCGCTCCTTCGACGCGGGCGGTCCGGCCGGGCTGGAACCGGCCGTCCGCGCCCGGCTCGCCGAGCTGTACGGCGCCTCGACGGCGGACTGGCAGTTCCTCAGCGTGCGGCACGTCCCGGACGCGCTGCCCGCGATGCCGCCGCCGCACAACCCCCGCCGCCCGGTGCGGCTGCTGGCCGGGCTGTACGTCGCCGGGGACCACCGGGACACCAGCACCGTGCAGGGCGCGCTGGTGTCCGGGCGGCGGGCGGCGCGGGCGGTGCTCGGCGACCTCGGGCTGCCGGCCGGGGCGCGGGAGGCCGAGGCGGCGGCCTGAGGCCGGCACCGCGGGGGCGCGGACACGCCAGCGGTCTGCCGGGGTGACAGACCGACGGCGTGCCAGGATGCCTCGCATGACCGTTCTGATCACTCATCGGATGGTTCCAACGGTTTCGGCCGCCGGGCCGGCCGCCCGGTGAGCGCCTCCGCCCAGCCGGTGGCGCTGATCCTGATCCCCGCCGCAGCCGTCGCCGCACCGCTGCTCGCCGACCGGCTGCTGCGGTGGATCGCCGTACCGACCGTGGTGTTCGAGATCGTGCTCGGCGTGCTGATCGGCCCGTCCGTCCTGGACTGGGCGCACGTCGACGACCTGGTGAACGCGCTGTCCCAGTTCGGCCTGGCCATACTGATGTTCCTCGCCGGGTACGAGATCGACTTCGCCAAGCTGCGCGGTGGCCCGCTGAAACGGGCGGGCACCGCGTGGCTGGTCTCGCTCGTCCTGGCCCTCGGCGTCGGCGCCCTGGTCAACCGGGACCCGTGGGACGGCGCCTTCGCCGGGCTGGTGCTCACCACCACCGCGCTCGGCACGATCCTGCCGATCCTCCGCGACTCCGGCGAACTGCCCACCCCTTTCGGCTCGTTGGTGATGGCCACCGGTGCGGTCGGGGAGTTCGGGCCGATCATCGCGATCGCCGTGCTGCTCAGCGGCAACTCGCCCACCCGGACCGCGGTCATCCTCGGCGCCTTCGCGGTGATCACCGCCGTCGCCGTGCTCGGCGCCCGCCGGCCACGCCCGGCCTGGGCCACCCGGCTGATCGAGCGGACCCTGCGCACCTCCGGGCAGTTCGCGATCCGGGCGGTGATCCTGGTGCTGGCCGTCATGGTCGCGGCCGCGCTCTGGCTCGACCTCGACATGCTGCTCGGCGCCTTCACCGCCGGGATCGTCTCCCGGCTGCTGCTCTCCGACATCCGCCGGGCCGAGGAGGAGGTGATCGAGGCCAAGCTGGAGAGCATCGGCTTCGGCTTCCTGGTGCCGATCTTCTTCGTGGTCAGCGGGATGAACTTCGACCTGGACGCGCTAATGGACGACCCCGGCACCCTGCTGCTCGTCCCGGTGTTCCTGCTGCTGTTCCTCGCCGTACGCGGCCTGCCGGCCGGGCTGCTCGCCCCGGCCGGGCTCGGCGGGCGCGACCGTGCCGCGCTCGGGCTCTACGCGTCGACGGCGCTGCCGCTGGTCGTGGTGATCACTACGATCGAGGTGGAGGCCGGACACCTGCCCTCCTCGACGGCGGCGGCGCTGGTCGGCGCCGGGATGCTGTCGGTCCTGGTGTTCCCGCTGGTGGCCCAGCGGGTGCGGGGCGGGCGGCGGGCGGCCGCCGACCCCGAGCGGCCGAGGGTCCGGGCCGAGAGCTGGTGAGCTCCCGGCCCTCGCACGGCCGGTTCCGTCAGATCACGCCCGCCTGGCGGGCCGTCTCCTCGAAGGCCCGGGCCACCTGGCTGCCCCGGTACGGGGTGAGGCGGCGGTGGAAGTCCCGGACGTACTCCAGCGAGCGGGCCGAGCGCATCTCCCCCGCCGCCCGCAGCGCGTCGGTGGCCATGGTGCAGGCCTCGTCGAGATCCCCCATGCCGAGCCGGGCGGTGGCGAGCACCAGCCGGCAGAAGATCCGGCTGCGCGCGTAGGCGGGCGAGCGCAGCCGCAGCGACTTCTCGGCGTGCTGCGCGCAGGTGCGCCACTGCTGGAGGTCGCGGTAGCAGTGGGCGAACTCGTCGGAGAGCTGGGCCTCGTCGAAGTACCGCGCCCAGGAGGGCAGTTCGTCGCCGGTACGGGAGGCCGCGAGCGACCGCTCGGCCCGGACCAGCGCGGTGGTGCAGGAGCGGACGTCGCCCAGCAGGCCGTGGCCCCGGGCCTCGGCGGCGTGCATCAGCGACTGGACCACCGGCGGGACGGCGGTACCGACGCCCTGCTGGGCGACCCGGGCGAGCTGGACGGCCTCCCGGCCGTGGCCCAGGTGGACGGCCTGCTGGCTCATCGTCACCAGCACGTATCCGCCGAGCGCGCGGTCCCCGGCGGCCTGGGAGAGGCGCAGCGCCTGGACGAAGTAGCGCTGGGCGAGGCCGTGCGCGGCGATGTCGAAGGACGTCCAGCCGGCCAGCCTGGTGAGGTCGGCGACGGCTCCGAACAGGGCGCGGCCGATCTGCTCGCCGTAGCGGCCGCGCAGCATCGGCTCGGCCTCGCTCTCCAGGTAGCGGACCAGCGCCTGGCGGGCGTGGCCGCCGCCGTAGGCGTGGTCGAGCGCGCGGAAGAGGTCCCCGACGGCGCGGATGGCGGCGATGTCGCCGCGGCCGACCCGCAGGGCGGGGCGGGCCTCCCGGGTCGGGTCGGTGTACGGCGGTTCGACGGCGGCGGGCGGGCGGCGGCTCTGGGTGGGCACCCGGCCGATGGTGGCGGCGGTGCCGGTGGTTCCGGCGGTGCTGCGGGCGCCCGGGGCGCCGGCGGGCTGGGTGCGCGCCGGGCCCGCGACGGGTGCGCCGGGCACGTTCGACGCCGGTGCGCCGGGGGCGGTGCCGGGCGGACCGGTGGCGGTGTCCGGGCGGGTCAGCGTGGAGCCGTCCCGGGCGACCCGTTCGTCGGTGCGGCCGATCAGCCAGTCCCGGCTGGGGACGACCAGGCCGGCCGGGGTGAAGGCGATCCGGCGCAGTTCGGACTGCGGGCCGTTGTCCTTGCGCCACATGCTCGCCACGATGTCCACCGCCTCCTGCGGGGTCTCGGCGAACTCCAGGCCCGCGTAGACCGGGGCGCAGGCGTCCAGGCCGAGGTCCTGGGCGGTGAGGCGGCGGCCGAGGCGGCGGGTGAAGACCTCGGCGATCAGCGCCGGGGTGGCGCCGCGGGGTTGCTGGCCGCGCAGCCAGCGGGTGACCGAGGTCTTGTCGTAGCGCAGGTCGAGGCCGTGCTCCAGGCCGAGCTGGTCGACCCGGCGGGCCAGGCCCGCGTGCGAGAAGCCGGCCTCCTCGATCAGGGCGGCGAGTTGGCCGTTCTGCGGCGTCGGGCCGGAGTGGCCGGTGTGGCTGCCGTGGCCGCTGGTGGTCGCTGGGGCGGCGGGCGCGGCGGTGGCTTCGTGCCGGGCGGGTGTGGCCTGCACGGGCAGTCGCAGTTCCTCGGCGGTCGGGGCGTCGGCGGTCATCGGGTCAGCGGTCAGCGTGTCGGCGGTCAGCGGTTCAGCGGTCAGCGTGTCGGCGGTCAGGGCGTCGGGCGCGTCCGGAAGGGCCCGGCCGACCGGGCCTCGGCGCTGGCCGAGCGGGTCGAGCGGTCCGTACGCCGGGCTGTCGGTTGCAGGCCGTTGGGACATGTCAGTCAACACCTCTCGGACGTCGCACCGGGCTCCACCAGCAGTTCGGCTCGCCCGGGGCGGCGCCCCCTGTCGGGAATCGGCGTGAATGTAGCGAGCATTCGGGCGCTATGGGTGGATCTGACCGACCAATCCTCCGAACGGGTGAAGCAAGCGCGCCCATTGTGGGGAAGCGGGGCCAGGGTGGGTTTGGCCGTACGGGGGCGAACCGTCAACCGGCGTCGGTGGTGGTCGACGCCATGACAGGCCGCGGTGCTGTGTCGGCCCGCCACATGGGAGCGGCGACGCCGGATTCCTACCGTTCTCGGCCATGGACACCTCTACTGCCCGCCCGCTCGACGGCCGCACGGCCCTGGTCACCGGAGCCGCCTCGGGCATCGGCCGGGCCTGCGCCGAAGCCCTCGCCGGAGCCGGCGCCCGGGTCTACGTCGTCGACCTCGCGGCCGGCCCGGCCCGGGAGCTCGCGGACCGGATCGGCGGGCGCGCGATCGTCGCCGACCTCGCCGATCCCGAGGCCGTGGACGCCCTGCCCGCCGACGCCGACGTCGTGGTCAACAACGCCGGCCTGCAACACGTCGCACCCGTCCACGAGTTCCCGGTCGAACGCTTCACCCTCATCCAACGCGTGATGGTCGAGGCCCCGTTCCGGATCCTGCGCCGCACCCTCCCGCACATGTACGAGCGGGGGTGGGGCCGGATCGTCAACGTCTCCTCCGTCCACGGCCTGCGCGCCAGCGCCTTCAAGTCCGCCTACGTCACGGCCAAGCACGGCCTGGAGGGCCTCAGCAAGACCGTCGCCCTGGAGGGCGCCCCGTACGGGGTCACCAGCAACTGCCTCAACCCCGGGTATGTCCGAACTCCCCTGGTGGAGAAGCAGATCGCCGCCCAGGCGCTGGCCCACGGCATCCCCGAGGAGGAGGTGGTCGAGCGGATCATGCTCGACCGGACCGCCGTCAAGCGGCTCATCGAACCCGAGGAGGTCGCCCAACTCGCCCTCTGGCTCTGCTCCCCCGCCGCCGCCTACGTCACCGGCGCCAGCCTGCCGATCGACGGCGGCTGGACGGCGCACTGAGCCGGTGCCGGCACCGACAACGGTCATGGGGCGGAGGGCCACAGCGGGCCGACGGGCTGTGTGGGTCGACCACATGGGCCGCCGGGCGCGGGCTCCCTACCTTGTGGCGACATCGTCCCCGTCCCCCTGGACCTGGAAGTGGTGACCATGAACGCCCCCGCACGTGGCACGGCGGCTACCAGTTCACTCCCGCGAGTGGTGGCCGCGAGTCTGATCGGCACGACGATCGAGTGGTACGACTACTTCTTGTACGGAACGGCCGCGGCGCTGGTCTTCGGGAAGCTGTTCTTCCCCAACACCGACCCGCTGACCGGGACCCTGCTGTCGTTCCTGACGTACGCGATCGGGTTCGCGGCACGGCCGGTCGGAGCGCTGGTGTTCGGTCACTTCGGCGACCGGATCGGCCGGAAGAGACTGCTGGTGGTGAGCCTGCTGCTGATGGGCGGATCGACCACCGCGATCGGGCTGCTGCCGACCTACGACTCGATCGGGGCGGCGGCGCCGGTGCTGCTGACCGCGCTGCGGCTGGTGCAGGGCTTCGCGCTCGGCGGCGAGTGGGGCGGGGCGGTGCTGCTGGTGTCGGAGCACGGGGACCGGCGGCGGCGGGGGTTCTGGGCGTCGTGGCCGCAGGGCGGGGCGCCCGCCGGGAACCTGCTGGCGGCGGGCGTGCTGTCGCTGATGACGGCGGTGCAGTCGGAGAGCGCGTTCCTGGCGTGGGGGTGGCGGGTGCCGTTCCTGCTGTCGGCGGTGCTGGTCGGCGTCGGGATGTGGATCCGGCTGGCGGTGGAGGAGTCGCCGCTGTTCCGGGAGGCGGTCGCGAACCGCCCGGAGGCCGAACAGGCGCCGCTGGTGGGGGTGTTGCGCAACCACTGGCGGGAGGTGCTGGTGGCCATGGGCGCGCGGATGGCGGAGAACATCTCGTACTACGTGATGACCACCTTTGTGCTGACGTACGCCGTCACCCACGCCCACTTCGACAAGCAGAGCGCGCTGAACGCCGTACTGATCGGCTCCGCGATCCAGTTCGCGCTGATCCCGCTGTTCGGGGCGCTGTCCGACCGGGTCGGGCGCAAACCGGTGTACCTGGTGGGCGCGGTCGGCGTCGGGGCCTGGGCGTTCGTGTTCTTCGGGCTGGTGGACACCCACTCGTTCGGGCAGCTGGTCCTCGCGGTGACGGTCGGCCTGGTCTTCCACAGCGCCATGTACGCCCCGCAGGCGGCCTTCTTCTCCGAGCTGTTCGCGACCCGGCTGCGCTACTCGGGGGCCTCCATCGGCGCCCAGTTCGCCTCGGTGGCGGCCGGCGCGCCGGCGCCGCTGATCGCGACCGCGCTGCTCAAGGACTACGGCAGCGCCACCCCCGTCTCGGTGTACGTGGCGATCGCGGCGGCGGTCACCGTCCTGGCGGTGCTGTGCGCGCGGGAGACCAGGGGGCAGGACCTGGCGGAGGTCGCGGAGGAGGCGTCGCCGGACGGTGCGGCGGTCGGGAAGCCCGCCGTGGCCTGAACGCGGTGGCCTGGGGACGCGGTGGCCTAGCGCGGTGGCATGGACGCGGTGGCTGAGCGCGGTGGCCTGAACGCGGTGGCACGGACGGAATGGCCTGGACGGCGAGCCGATAGCATCGCGATTCCTCGGCACCGACGGAACCGACGCCGATTGGCGGCCCGCACCATGAACCACCCCGGATGACCGGATGAACCGCCCCGACGAGAGCGCCGCGCCCGCGCTGCGACGGCTGCTCGACCTGCTCGCCTCCGGCTCCGCCACCGAGGACTTCGCCGAGGTGCTGGCCGACGCCCGCCGCCGCGGGGCGCCGGCCGGCGTCCTCGCCGAGATCGACGACGCCACCTGGCAGGCCCTGCGGGTGCACCGCACCCTGCGTCAGCACCGGCGCCGGGAAGCCGAGTTGACGGCACTGTTCGACACCGCCGGAGACCTCGCCGCGTCCCGGGACCTGGACACCGTGCTGCAGGCCATCGTCCGCCGCGCCCGGATGCTGCTCGGCACCGACACCGCCTACCTGACCCTGCCGGACGAGGCCGCCGGCGACACCTACATGCGGGTCACCGACGGCTCGGTCTCCGTCCTGTTCCAGACCCTGCGGCTCAGCCTCGGCGACGGCCTCGGCGGGCTGGTCGCCCAGACCGCCCGCCCCTACGCCACCCCCGACTACCGCGCCGACGAGCGCTTCCACCACACCGGCACGATCGACGCGGGCGTGCTGGACGAGGGCCTGGTGGCGATCATCGGCGTACCGCTGCTGCTCGGCGGCGACGTCATCGGCGTCCTGTTCGCCGCCGACCGCTCGCCGCGCGCCTTCTCCCCCGACGAGGTCGCGCTGCTCTGCACCCTGGCCGCGCACGCCGCGATCGCCCTGGACACCGCCGCGGCGCTGGCCGACACCCGGGCCGCGCTGGCCGAACTCAACGCCGCCAACGAGCTGGTCCGGGCCCACTCCGCCGCCGTCCAGCGCGCCGAGCAGGCCCACGACCGGCTGACCGACCTGGTGCTGCGCGGCGCCGAGGTGTCGGACGTGGCCGCCGCCGTCGCCCACCTGCTGGACGGGGAGACGACCGTCCTGGACGCCGAGGGCGAACCGCTCGCCGGACCGCCCGCCGCCGCGGCCGAACTCGCCGACGCGGTGGCCGCCTCCCGGGCCGAGGGCCGGTCCGTGCGGCACGACGGGCTCTGGGTGTGCGCGGTGCTGGCCGGGCACGACCTGCTCGGCACCCTGGTGCTGCGCGGCCGGCCCGACCTGGACGACCCCGACCGGCGGCTGTTCGAACGGGCCGGCGTGGTGACCGCGCTGGTCCTGCTGCTGCGCCGCTCGGTCGCGGAGACCGAGAACCGGGTCCGCGGCGAACTGCTCACCGACCTGCTCACCGCCCCCGACCGCGACCCGGCCGGGCTCACCGCACGCGGCCGCCGGCTCGGGGTCGACCTCGCCCGGCCGCACCTGGCGCTGGCCGCCGAACCCGCCGACCGCGACGGCGACGACCGGGGGCGACTGGCCGGCGCGGCCCGGCGGTACCTGTTCGGCTCCCGCGGCGTCAGCGCCGAGCACGGCGAGGCGGTCGCACTGCTGGTGCCCGTCGCCCCGGGCTGCGCCGAGGACCCGGAGCAGACCGCCCGGCGGGCCGCCGAACGGCTGGCCCGACTGGCGGGCTTCGCCGTCACCGTCGGCGCCGGCCGCCCCGCCGCCGGCCCGGCCGCCCTGGCCGCCTCGTACGACGAGGGCCTGCGCTGCGTACGGGCCCTGCGGGTGCTCGGCCGCGCCGGGGAGGGCGCCTCGGCCGGCGCGCTCGGCTTCCTCGGGGTGCTGCTCGGCGACGGCCACGACGTGGACGGCTTCGTCGGCGGCGCGCTCGGCCCGCTGCTCGCCTACGACGCCAAGCGCGGCACCGAGCTGGTCCGCACCCTGCGCGCCTACTTCGACTGCGGCGGCAGCCTGACCAGGGCCAAGGACGAGCTGCACGTCCACGTGAACACGGTGGTCCAGCGGCTGGACCGGGTCGAGGCACTGCTCGGCGGGGGCTGGAACCAGCCGGAGCGGTCGCTGGAGCTGCAGCTGGCGCTGCGCCTGCAACTGCTGGCCGGGGGTGGTGGCGGCTGACAGGGGTGCCGGGGCGGGTGGGGGCAGGTGGAGGCGGGTGGGGGCGCGGCCGAACGGGTGACGCGGGCGTGGGCGTACAGTGGCGAGGTTGGTCTCGAACGCCTGGCAAGGAGCGGCAGCGGTGAGCGAGAACGTACGTTTCGTTCGAATGGGCATAGGCGAGCACGTCGTCCCGTACGAGGAGGCGTGGGAGGAACAGCAGCGGCTGCACGCGCTGCGGGTCGCGGACGAGATCCCCGACACCGTGCTGCTGCTGGAGCACCCGCCCGTCTACACCATGGGCAAGCGCACCAACCCCGCCGACCTGCCGCTGGACGGCACCCCGGTGGTCGAGGTCAACCGGGGCGGCGAGATCACCTGGCACGGCCCCGGCCAGCTGGTCGGCTACCCGATCGTCAAGCTGCCCGACCCGATCGACGTGATCGCCTACGTCCGCCGGCTGGAGGAGGCGCTGATCCGCGCCGCCGCCGACTTCGGCATCGGAACCACCCGGGTCGAGGGCCGCAGCGGGGTCTGGGTGCTCGGCGAGAACATTCCGGACGCCGTGGTGGACCCGGCCGAGGTGGTCGACATCGGCAAGCTGACCCTGCGGATGGGCCTGCCGCTGGGCATCGACCCGCGACTGGCCGGGCCCGAGTACGCGCCGTCCAACGCCGGGCAGCGCGGCGGCGACCGCAAGCTCGCCGCGATCGGAGTGCGGGTCGCCCGCGGGGTGACCATGCACGGCTTCGCGCTCAACTGCGATCCGGAGATGACGTACTTCGACAAGATCGTGCCGTGCGGCATCCGGGACGCGGGCGTCGCCTCGCTGGCCGGCGAGCTGGGCCGGGACTTCCCGGTGAGCGAGGCGCTGCCGTCGGTCGAACGGCACCTCCAGGCCGTCTTCGCCGAGCTGCCGGAGCCGGCGCTCAGTCGCTCGCTCAGCGGCTGAAGTCTTCCGGGAGCACGCCGGGCTCCCCCCAGTCACTGGGAATCTACTGGCCGGTAGCCGTGTTGCCCTGCGATTGCAGGGCGGCAGGCCCGGCGAAGGCCGTACAACCACAGGCGTACCCTGGGGGTACCCCGTCTAGTTCTAGGAGTCGCACGTGTCCGCTGTCGCGCCCGACGGCAGGAAGCTGCTCCGCCTGGAGGTCCGCAACAGCGAGACCCCCATCGAGCGGAAGCCCGAGTGGATCAAGACCCGCGCGAAGATGGGGCCGGAGTACAACGCCCTCCAGTCGCTGGTGAAGAAGGAGGGACTGCACACGGTCTGCCAGGAGGCCGGCTGTCCCAACATCTTCGAGTGCTGGGAGGACCGCGAGGCGACCTTCCTCATCGGCGGTGACCAGTGCACCCGCCGTTGCGACTTCTGCCAGATCGACACCGGCAAGCCCGCCGAGTTCGACCGCGACGAGCCGCGCCGGGTCGCCGAGTCCATCGTCACCATGGACCTCAACTACGCCACCATCACCGGCGTCGCCCGCGACGACCTGGAGGACGGCGGCGCCTGGCTGTACGCCGAGACCGTCCGCCAGGTGCACGCGATGACCGCCGAGCGCGCGACCGGCCGCACCGGCGTCGAGCTGCTCATCCCCGACTTCAACGCGGTGCCCGAGCAGCTGGCCGAGGTCTTCTCCTCCCGCCCCGAGGTGCTCGCCCACAACGTCGAGACCGTGCCGCGCATCTTCAAGCGGATCCGCCCGGCCTTCCGCTACGAGCGCTCCCTGGACGTCATCACCCAGGCCCGCGCCGCAGGACTGGTCACCAAGTCCAACCTGATCCTGGGCATGGGCGAGACCCGTGAGGAGGTCAGCCAGGCGCTGGCCGACCTGGTCGGGGCCGGCTGCGAGCTGATCACCATCACCCAGTACCTGCGGCCCTCGCTGCGCCACCACCCGGTGGAGCGCTGGGTCAAGCCCCAGGAGTTCGTCGAGCTCCAGGAGGAGGCCGAGGAGCTGGGCTTCGCCGGCGTCATGTCGGGCCCGCTGGTGCGCTCCTCGTACCGGGCCGGGCGGCTGTACCGGCAGGCGCTGGAGAAGCGCGAGCAGGCCGCGGTCTGACCTCGCGGTCCGACCTCGCCGTCGGCCCCGGGCCGTTCGAGCTGTTTGATCTGTTTGATTTGTTTGCGCCATCGGAAGGGCGGAGCCTCGGCTCCGCCCTTCCGGGTTTCACCGCGCTTTGACTGCCTGGTCACGGGCTGGTAACACGGGGTGGGGACGATGGACGCCTGGTGGGCGTTCGATTCTTCTCAGCCACGAGAGGAGCTGTTCGGCATGCGGATGCGGATCCGGTCGGTGGGGGTGGCGCTGCGGTTCGCCGAGAGCGTCCTGCTGGCCCCCGGCCAGCGGCACGCGCGGCGCAACGCCTGGGCGGCGGTGTGCGAGGACCGTCGGCACGCGGCGGACCGTCGGCACGACGGCCCGCCGGGCGGGGCGGCCGGGGTGGGCGGCGCGACGGGGGCGCGCTCCGCGGGACGGTGAGTCCGGCCGTCGCTGTGCGCGACGGCGTGTGGGCGGACGGGTCACGGTTCGGGCGAACGGGTACCCGGGCTTGGATATCCCGTACCCGTGCCACGTACCATGAGCGTTATGGCGAGGGAAACATCCGAGAACCCCGGACGGCTGAAGCAGATCCGTCTGGCGTACACCATGACCAAGAAGGTCGACACCAAGATCGGCCTGATCATCGCCGGCGTCGGCCTGCTGACCTTCGGCGTGTTCCTCGCCATCGGCTTCGCGATCGACCACCCCGTCTATCTGGGCATCCTGGGCTTCATCGTGGCCGTCCTGGCCATGGCGATCGTCTTCGGGCGCCGGGCCGAACGCGCCGCGTTCGGGCAGATGGAGGGGCAGCCGGGCGCCGTAGCTGCGGTGCTGAACAACATCCGGCGCGGCTGGAGCTCCAACTCCACCCCGGTCGCGGTCACCCGCAGCCAGGACGCGGTCTATCGCGCCGTCGGCCGGGCCGGCATCGCGCTGATCGGCGAGGGCAACCCCAACCGGGTGCGCCAGCTGCTGGCCTCCGAGAAGAAGAAGATGGCCCGCGTGGTCGGTGACATCCCGGTGCACGACATCGTGGTGGGCACCGGCGAGGGCGAGATCCCGCTCAAGAAGCTGCAGATCCACCTGATGCGGCTGCCCCGCGCGATCACCGCCGCCCAGGTCACCGAGACCAACGACCGTCTGCGCGCGCTGGGCGACCTGCTCTCCAAGGCGCCGATCCCCAAGGGCCCGATGCCCAAGGGTGCCCGGATGCCCAAGGGCGGCCAGGCCCGCTGACCTCCCCTCCGCTGACAACGCGGAACGGCCCCGCCCCGGAACCTCCGGGGCGGGGCCGTTCGACGTTTCCGGCTTCTCTCCGACTGTTTTCCGGCTTCTCGCCGACTTCCTGGGGGTCCGGGGCTCTCGGGCTCCGGGGCTCTCGGGCTCCGGGGCTCCGCCGGCGCCGAACCTCCGCTAGATCCGGACCTCGACGGTGCCGACGGCCTTGTCGTGCAGTCCCCGGGTGTCGCGGTCCCAGACCAGCGGCGGCACCACCAGGCACAGCAGCACGGTGCGCAGCAGGACCTGCGGGATGGTGGCGCGGCGCCCGTCCAGGCGGATCACCCGGAGGCCGAACAGCCGCTTGCCGAGGGTGGTGCCGGTGGTGGAGAGCAGCAGGACCGCGACCAGGAAGAAGAGCGGGAGGGTCCACAGGTTGGCCTCGGCCGTGTCGCCCTTGGCGAGCAGGCCGAAGGAGACCAGCGAGACCAGCCAGCCGTCCACGAACACGGCGCCGATCCGTCGGCCGGGGCCGGCGATCGAGCCGGGGCCCTCCTTGGGCAGTCCGAGGCGCTCGCCGCGGTAGCCGAAGTCGGCGCCCATCTTCTCGGCGGCCGCCTTGGGGCCGTCGATCCACGATCCCAACGCTTCTCTGGTGTCCACGAATCCACACTAACCGGGCTCACGCCGCGGACCGGCACCGGCTCCCCTCCCGGCGGGGCGCGGTCCCGGCCCCGAACCGACCCCGTGGCCGACCTCGGACCGGGTTCGAACCGGGCAGCTCCACGACCGGGTGAATCCCACTCACCGGGCTTACCTGTGGTCCAGACCATTTCCCGGAGGACCCCCAGGTCCACGGGGCGATTTGCCCCGTCCCGCAGGCCTTTGCCGCCCATTCGGCGGTCGCGGTTAACATCTAGGAAACGAGCGGGTCACCGGCTGGAAACGACCCATTCCTAGGGTGAGCCCAATTCGCGAGCCGAGGAGGATGGATGTTCAACAACGCCGCCGAAGTGAAGCAGTTCATCCAGGACAACGACGTGAAGTTCGTCGATGTCCGCTTCTGTGATCTGCCGGGCGTCATGCAGCACTTCTCCGTACCCGCGGCGACCTTCGATCCGTCCGAGACCCTGATGTTCGACGGTTCGTCGATCCGCGGCTTCCAGGCCATCCACGAGTCCGACATGGCCCTGGTCCCGGACCTCGCCACCGCACGCCTCGACCCCTTCCGGGTCGAGAAGCACCTCAACATCAACTTCTTCATCCAGGACCCGGTCACCGGCGAGGCCTACAGCCGCGACCCGCGCAACGTCGCCAAGAAGGCCGAGGCCTACCTCGCCTCCTCCGGCATCGCCGACACCGCGTTCTTCGGGCCCGAGGCCGAGTTCTACGTCTTCGACTCGGTGCGCTTCGACACCAGCGCCAACGCGTCCTTCTACCACATCGACTCGGAGGCCGGCGCCTGGAACAGCGGCGCCGCCGAGGGCGACGTGCGCGGCTACAAGGTCAAGTACAAGGGCGGCTACTTCCCCACCCCGCCGGTCGACCACTTCGCCGACCTGCGTGCCGAGATGTCCCTGGAGCTGGCCAAGTCCGGCCTGGAGGTCGAGCGCCAGCACCACGAGGTCGGCACCGCCGGCCAGGCGGAGATCAACTACAAGTTCAACACCCTGCTGCACGCGGCCGACGACCTGATGCTGTTCAAGTACATCATCAAGAACGTCGCCTGGCGGAACGGCAAGACGGCCACCTTCATGCCGAAGCCGATCTTCGGCGACAACGGCTCGGGCATGCACGTCCACCAGTCGCTGTGGACCGAGGGCTCCCCGCTCTTCTACGACGAGCAGGGCTACGCCGGACTCTCCGACACCGCCCGCTACTACATCGGCGGCCTGCTCCGGCACGCCCCCTCGCTGCTGGCCTTCACCAACCCGTCGGTGAACTCCTACCACCGCCTGGTCCCCGGCTTCGAGGCGCCCGTCAACCTGGTCTACTCCCAGCGCAACCGCTCGGCCGCGATCCGCATCCCGATCACCGGCTCCAACGCCAAGGCCAAGCGCATCGAGTTCCGCGCCCCGGACCCGTCCTCCAACCCGTACCTGGCCTTCTCCGCCATGCTGATGGCCGGCCTCGACGGCATCCGCAACAAGATCGAGCCGCTGGAGCCCGTCGACAAGGACCTCTACGAGCTCGCCCCCGAGGAGCACGCCAACGTCCCCCAGGTGCCCTCCTCCCTCCCCGCCGTCCTGGAGGCCCTCGAGGCCGACCACGAGTACCTCCTGGCGGGCAACGTCTTCACCCCGGACCTGATCGAGACCTGGATCGACTTCAAGCGCACCAACGAGATCGCCCCGATCGCCCTCCGGCCCCACCCGCACGAGTTCGAGCTCTACTACGACCTGTAGGACCCCCGCTGACCTGCGGAAACGTGATTCGATCTCTCATCGTTTCCGCAGGTCAGCAACGCTCTGACCTGCGGAAACGCCAGGTCGCCGACGCGCGCCGAACGCTCTGGTGCCCGCGCTGTGAAATGGGTGTGCACTGAGTTCGATCTCGACGCAGGACCTCTCAGTAGCCTGAACCACCACTGCGCGGCCCACAGCGACGTGACGATGAGCAGCCGTTGCCTTTGTGTCGTCCTGACTACCGTTTAGCGGGCCAACCCGAGAAGCCGCCGCATCACGCGGTTGATCAGGGCGCGAACAGTCCGTGTCTGCGGTCGGCTGGGTCTCCCGGCCGACCGCATTGCATGGCAGCAGTCCAACTCATCGCCGAGGGCAAGCAAGCACTCCAGGCCGCCCACCCGTACGCCAGAGCCGCCGCACAACAGCCTCGCCGGGTCTGCCCGTCACCGCAGCCCACCGGCGAACCGACTCCAATCGGGCAACCGGCCTCCGCACACGAATCCCGAGTGGCGGAAGATCGTCGTCGGCACCCTTACCGGCACCGGCCTGCGCACTCTCAGCCCCTCGCCCCCGACGCCAGCCCGCTGGACTGAACCGTCGCGGCGCCCTGCTCCGCGATCGTGCCGGCAGCGGTGGGATGGGGCATCTCGGCGATCGAGGGACACAGCCCAGGAGCACAACCGGCGGCCACGCCGGAAGGCGCTGCCGGAGAACCGGCCTCGGACAACCGTGACAGCATCGCGCAGTGACGCCAGCCGTACCCCGGTGAAACGGGCACACGGTACCGATGCACCCCTATAAGAACGAGACAATGGAGGTATGCCAGCTGTACTGCCCTCCAGCCCTAAGGTATCGGCCCGGATGAGTCGCCAGACCAGCCGTGACACAGCGGCCGAGCTAGCCGTACGGAAGGTCCTCCATGCCTGGGGTTACCGCTATCGCACTCATTTCCCCGTGCCCGGCATGCGCCGACGCAAGATCGACATCGCGTTCACGAGAGCCAGGTTGGCCATTCTCATCGACGGATGCTTCTGGCACGGCTGCCCGGAGCACGCCACGAGCCCCAAGGCGAACGCGGACTGGTGGCGACAGAAGCTCGACCGCAACATCGCACGGGATCTGGACACGAACGCCCAGCTGATATCCGAGGGTTGGACGGTCATGCGCTTCTGGGAGCACGAGTCACCGGATACCGTCGCGCGCACGGTCGCCGCGGCCGTGGAAGAGAAGAAGGCGGCTCGCACAGCTCCTCATGAGGAGCCCTGTGACCGCGGACAACACCCTAGCGGCGAGGGGACTCCGCACGGAGCAGCGGCCCCGGTGTCGCGGACTCGACAGGCCAAGGGCACCTGACGCTCAGCGCACCCCTGGCTCACGACCAACCGATCGACGCATCGGCGGCGTTGTCGCGGCGGCCGGATAGACTTCAGCCCCATGAGCAGCCCAGGAGCACAGACCGACCCTCTCGACGGAGTCCGCATTCTGGACCTCTTCGCGGGTCCCGGCGGTCTCGACGTGGCCGCGCACTTCCTGGGGTTCAAGAGCGTCGGCATCGAATGGGATCGGAACGCCTGCGAAACCCGATATGCGGCCGGCCTGCCGACGTTCCATGCCGACGTCAGCATCATGCGCCAGACACGCTTCGACGAGATCCCCCGGTCGGTGGACGTGTTGGCCGGTGGCCCCCCATGCCAGTCCTTCTCCGTGGCGGGGCGTGGCAGCGGAAGGGCAGCGCTCGACACGGTGAAGGAGTTCATCCGCCGACTCGTCTCCGGCGAGGACGAAGCCCGGATCGACGAGGATCTCCACTCCCTGAACGTGGATCCTCGCACCGCGCTGGTGTTGGAACCCCTCCGCTGGCTGCTCAAGGCGATAGAGACCGAGGACCGTGACCCGTATCGGGTCATCGTCCTGGAACAGGTGCCTGCTGTGCTGCCCCTGTGGGACGTCTACGCCCAACTTCTGCGCAGTGGCGAAGGGCGACTCGGAGGCGTCAAGTACGAGGCGGATTGCTGGGAGTTGAAGACCGAGGAATTCGGAGTTCCGCAGACACGCACTCGAGCAGTGCTCATCGCGCGTCTCGTGGGCTCGGGTCCCGTCTCACGGCCCGGCACGACCCACCGCACCTTCGACGTACGTCGTGGAAAGGGCAGGGCAGGTCAGACGGAGGCGTTCGCGGTCGATTCCCGTCCCGCAGACAACTGGGTCTCCATGGCGGAGGCGCTCGATGCCGCTGACGTTCTGCCGGAATCGTCTGTCGACATGTCCAGGTTCCGTTCCAAGGGCCGGACGAAGTTCTTCGTCGTATCCAACTACGGTTCCAACGGCAACCCGAAGAAGCGTGGTCGGCGATTGTCCTCGGAACCCGCCTTCACCGTCACCGGAAAGGTGTCCCGCAACAAGATCTACCGGACACAAACGGATTACGAGGAGAACAAGTTCGACCGTTTCACGATCGCCGAGTCCGGAGTGCTCCAGACCTTCCCGCACAACTTCCCCTGGTCGGGCAACGATCGGGCTCAGCAGGTCGGAAACGCCGTGCCTCCCCTGCTCGGCATGCACGTGCTCGGCCACGCGCTGCACGACGCTGCGCCCTCGGACGCACAGTTGGCGGACTCGACGACCTGGCCGGAGGCGAGCGAGGACCTGAGCGCGCGTCTGCGTGACATCGGGTGCGGCGACCGGAGCCGATGCCCCGAGGACAGCCACAGGGTCAGCCGGACTCCCCGGAAGCCCGCCCCCTGACCGAGACGTCGGAGAACAGGTCCTCGAACCGGGCAACCAGCTGCTGCACCGCCTCATCCGGGACCCGTTCCTCGTCGGGTCCGTCCGGCAAGGTGTTCCGCGGAGTCGGAAGGGCCGAGGCCCCTTCCTCGATCCACTCGCGCAAGGGGTCTCCGTCACGATCGACGTCAGGAGCGATGACGTCGTACATCAGGGTGGCCGCTGCGGCGTTGATCGCCGGCATCAGGGCGTTGACCTCCCGCCCGGTCCGCACCGTTCCCCGCTCCAGGAGTCGGACCAGGGCCTGTGCGGTCGGGCGGTGGTCGATGACATCAAGCCGCACAGCGTAGTTGAGCATGTCCTGATAGCCGCAGGCGGCGACAACCGGCCGGTAGTCCGGGCCGTCACGGAACAGCTCGGCGGTCCACCAGAGCCTGGCGAACGCCTGCTTGTAGTGCGGGCCGACGAACCTGTCCCGGGCCACTGCGCGCGGTACCCCGTCGGCCTTCGGGTCGGGCAGGTGACGCCACACGACGTAGTCGGGCGCCACCCCGAGGGCCAGGTAGTTCCAGAATCCCTTCTCCGCGGCTTCCCTACGGTTCAGTCGAAGGGTTTCGTGGAGTCTCGGCGCCAACCACGCGTCCGCCGCGGTCGGCCGTTCGGCGCGGAACATGTCCATCGCGTCGTCGATCAGGTTCCGAACCCGGCACGACTCCGCTCGCACGTCATACCCGGGCAGCGGCTCCGCCACCTTGCTCAGGGCGATGGAGCGGACATCGTCCCGCCCTTCAAGCACTCCCGCCGTCAGGTACTCGGCGGCCTGTGCATCGGAGATCAGAGCGAGCCGCTCCGGCAGGTACTCCGGTCGGGAAGTCACGCGTGGGTCTCCTGCTCGAATCGTTCGATATCGCGGACAGCGGTGGTCAAGGCCTTGGGAACATCGGCGCGACGAGCTGCGGCGTACTGGATTCGCGGCTGCAGATCGGTCCAGCTCCCCTCGCCGACACGTCTGTTGTGGACTTCGCGCAGGGCCGCTTCGGCCGATCGTCCGGGGACGATGTCCGGAAGCATCTCCCGGAGCACCGCACCGCGCCAGTCCGGCGGGAAGAGCGGGGTCCCGTCCTCCTCGATCTCCAGATCTCCGATGGCCGTGTGGAACACCGCCGTCCACACCTCCGCGCACATCTGCGCCAGCAGCATCTCGCCCACCATGGTCTCCATCTTCGTGCCCGGGCTCTGCACGAGTGCGGCAAAGCCTTCGAAGTCGGAGTTCAGACGCACTGCGGGCATCCGTCCGGAGATGTCCACTATCCAGGGAACCTCCCTGAAGGGCCTCAGCCACTCCTTGCCTCGGGCGAAGCTCACGGTGGTGACGTCCAGTTGGCGATCCCTCAGTGGCGCATCGGAGGTCACGTCGACGAGCCACTCCTGCTCGGTGGACCCGATGATCCTGCCCATCACACCTCCCACCGTGGCAACCACGTGCACGGTAAGGGACGCCCGGTCGACGTGGCCGTCCCGGTCGAGCTCGATCTCCCCGATCCATTCCTTGCCGCCATCGGCGCCGGGCCTCAACCGGGCCACCGTTCGGGCGTTGGTGACCCCCTCCGTCAGAACGGCGACGACGGCGACATCCGACCAGTGCTTCTTCGTCTCGATCTCCCGAGCGGGCACCGTCACTGCGAGTGAGAGCCTGGCCGTGTGCCAGTCGTCCCGTTCCGCCATGCCGAGCGCGACGACCTGCTCGACCACCGACCACCCGCGGGACTCCAGGTGCTCCCGGCTCTCGCCCGGACCGCGCAGCCGGACCGCGGTGACCCTGGCCGTCACCGGGCCGGTCAACCGGGGGTAGGCGTAGGCCTTCATGCCTCGGCCCCCTTGCTCTCCTGAAGTTCGACGACGAGTCCGGCCAGCCCGGCTCGTACCGGATGTGTTGACACGTCAGTGACGCCGCGGAACACCGCGCGACGGCCCCCGCCCGGCGCGAAATGCAGCACGCCGTCGACCAGTTCGCAGTTGCTGACGGCGGCCAGCTCAGACCACCGAACCAACGGCCGTGGGCCGGAACGCACTTCCACCTTCGCCACCGGGCTCATCGCCCACGCCTCCTCCCCCGGCGACACCTTGACGACAGCCGTGATCTGCCAGGCGCCGGAGGAGTCGATGACGGCTTCCAGATCATCCAGCCTGGGCGGCGTGATCGTACCCCTGACCTTGACGGCGGGCTTCCCCGAGATCTTCAGTCGCCTGCCCACCCTGCTCGTGCCGTCACGCCTGTCCTTCCTCGCGACCGCGACGAGCTGCTGCACCGCCTTGTTGATCTCCGAGGTCATCGCCGCGATCCGACGGTGCGCCGAGGGCGAATAGCGCATTCTCAGTTCGTCGGTCTGACCCCACTTGTTGTGCTCCGGTGGTTCCGAGGCACGCAGGAACTCTTCCGCCTCGACGGCGAACGGCGCGTCCTCCCCCGCCGCCCGGCCCGCGAGCAGCACGGCTTGGAACGGATTGGTCCCGACGGGAAGCCCCGGCACCCGGCTGGTCCTGACCGTCATGCGGTTCCCGCGCATCCCGGTCACCTGGTTGATCCTGCCGTCCGCGTCCGTGGCATCGGTGACCAGCAAGACCGCCCGGTGCTCGCCCGCGGTGCCGGCGAGGCCTTCCCGCCCGGGAAGGTTCAGGCGCACCGTGGTGAGGGCCACCTGCCCTGCAGCAGTGAGCCGGTCCACCGTGGTGCCCGCCAGGAAGGCGCGGAGCGCGCGGGTACGTGCGGGCTGGTGCAGCAGGGGGTCGACCCGCTCCTCCGCGATGTGCGTCATACCGTTGCACATCGTTCGGACCGACGCCTCCAGGAGCGGGGGGCGATCCCCTCCCTCCGTCATCGCGGCCCAGAAGTTGCGTCCCAGCGCACCGACCAGACGCTGGTGCATGCGCTCCAGACTGTCCTCGTCCTCGCTCGGGTCACCGCCACCGTCCGCTCCGGCACCGACGAGGCTGGCCACGTCGTGCGCCCCCACGATCAGGAAGGACGTCCCGGGGTCCTCGTGTTCCCTGGCGAGGTGCAGGCGTTCGGCCGTCTCCTCGTCCGCCCACCAGGAACGGACCACGCTCGTGTTCTCCGCCTCGGGGTCGGGCTGCCCGAACCAGGCGGGACCCGCGAACCTCTCACCGCCCACCTCCCGCCACGGCAGGTCGAGCCGTCCGATCAACCGGCGCTCGGTGTGTCCCTCGTGCGGTTCGGAGAGCGTCGAGTTCATGAGCACGAGACCGAGCCGACTGGTGGCCCACAGGGTCGCCTTCCCGAGGCCGTACGAGCCGCCGGCCGAGGCGTCCGCCTTCCGGCTGTCGAGCTGACGTCGGACCACCGCCGCGAACCGGCCGTCCTCGTAGTCGTCGCCGGTCAGGCCGCTCGCGTTGTAGTCGTCGATCCGGAGCAGGACCAGCCGATTCCCCTCGGACATCTCGCGCAGACCTGTGCTGATGACGCGCCCGACCTTCTGGTCCTGTGCGGCGGCAGCCTCGTAGTGCGGTCTGAGGCGGTCCCAACGGATCGCGTCACGGAATCGGGCCAGGTGGTCCCCGGTCAGCTCGTGGAGCGTGTAGCGGACCCTGACCGGACGGTCGTTACGCCGGTCGCGCTCGTCCAGGCTGTTCTGCGTGGCTTCGCGTGCCAGCACCTCCAGATCCGCCTCGAAGGCGAACGCCGCCGCGTTGCCGAACTCCCGCCCACCGTCCTCGTGACCGGGCCGATGGTACCAGACGGGCGGTACACCGATGCCACCCGAAGAACCCTCAACCGTGGACGGCGGCCGTCTGATATCCGTGGCATCCATGCCGTGCTCGCCCACCGATCCGGCCGTCTGCGGACCGGGCACAGTCTCCTTCGAGGTCACCGTTCCCCCTCTCTCCTCGGAACTCTGCGTTGTCTTCGCTTTGCGGACCGTCCCGCGGCGGCCCGGGGCTCCGCCTCGTTCGGCCCGATCGAGAGCGGCCCGCTTCACGACCGCCTTCGACCGACGCCGCTCGGAAGCGGCGTTGTCCGGCAGCAGGCCGAGCAGGACACCGAGGTCCTTCAGCGCCCTGCTCTCGATCTGCCGAATGCGCTCGCGTGTGACATCGAAGCGTTTGCCGATGTCGTCCAGGGTCCACTGCCGGCCGTCGACGAACCCGAATCTCAGGAACAGCACCTCGCGATCCCGTTCCGCCAGTCCGCCGTCCTCGAACCACTGCAGGAGCTCCTGGCGTTGGAAACGCGACCGCAGCGCGTACTCCGGCCCCGGGACCGATGCCGTTTCGACGACCATCAACTGTCCGAGCGTCACGCCCTCACCCGCGGGCTGGTCCATCGAGAAGACCCTCCGTCGACCGAGTCGCAGGTACTCGGTCACCTTCTCCAGGGGCAGGTCACATGCAAGCGAGAGATCGAGGGCGGTCGGTCGGGTTCCTCGCTCGAGGAACTCCCGCTCTCTCCGCCGGAGTTTGTCGATCTCGGTCCCTATGTGGACCGGAAGCCGGATGGCCGCCCCTTCGTCCGCCACCGCGCGAGTGATGCGCTGGCGGATCCACCAGGTGGCGTAGGTCGAGAACTTGCACCCGACGGAGATGTCGAACTTCTCCACGGCCCGCATCAGACCGATGCAGCCATGCTGCAGGAGATCGTCGTAGTCGGGGTGCTCCGCCCGGTATCCCAGCGAATGCGCGGTACTCACGACCAACCGGCGGTTGTGGACGACCATCGCGGAGAAGGCCCGATACGGCTCGCCGTCGCGTGCGAGAGAAGCGACATAGCCCTCCGGCAGTTCTTCCTCCGCCGCGATGCCGTCGCGGAAGAGAAGGGTGAGCCCCACCTCCTCCTCCGCACTCAACAGATGCGCGTCCGGAGCCGGCCGCCTTCGATCGACTCGGAGCACGATCCGGGCCAGGCGACGTGCCGCTTCCAGGTCGTCGATGCGCACCGTACCCCGGAGCCGGTCGAGGTCCGGGATCCCCTCATCGTCATCGGGGCCGAACGAGGCGGCGTCCCCCGTGTCTTCGACGAACGCCGCTTCGGACCGGTCGGCGGGCCCGGGGCCCTCCCCCTCGTCGGAGGAGGAGTCCACCCGGCTCCTCAGGACCGAATGCCACAGGTCGACGGCCTGCTCCTCGTCGAGGCGCGCGGCCCTCACCACCTGTGCCAACGCGGACCTGGCGTCCACCCCTTCCGCTTCGAACCGACCGATCAGACCGACCAGGAAGTCCTGGTCGATGCCGTGAAGGCGCTCACCGAACGCACCACCGTTCACTATGATCGCCTCGCCCGCTCGCCGGTATCTGCCCGTAGTTCATCACTTAACCGGCCACTACTGCCAGCGACTGATCGCCACGGCCCGCACTCGAGAGCCGGAAGCCGGCATTCGGTATGTTGAAGATCTGTCGGTGAGGGTGGGGAGAATTGATGCGGATCATCCCGAGCGAGATCTCGAACAGCACGCAGAGCCGGGCCGAGCGCAGCGTCTTCACGGCGCTCAAAGCCATGCCTGACGCCCGGAGCGTCGCCCTGCACTCGGTCCACCTCCCACGGCACGCCCGCAAACGCGTCGGCGAGATCGACTTCGTCGTCATCATGCCGGAACTGCTGCTCTTCATCGAGGTCAAGGGCGGCCGCGTCTGCCAGCGGGACGGCAAGTGGTACTACGGGCCGTTCGGCACCGACGAGCGCCCCGGCGAGAGCCCCTTCGCCCAGGCCAGCGGCGGCATGCACGCGTTCGAGCGGCAGCTCGGCGAGCGGGTCGGCGATCTGCGCACGCTGAAGGTCCCGAGCGGATACCTGGTGATCACGCCGGACGTCGACCTCGACCGGACCACCGAGTTCGAGCCCGAGCAGTATCTGGGCAGCAAGGCCTACGCCGGCGGCCGCGGGCTGGCCGAGGGCATCGCGCGGGCCACCCGCTTCTGGCGCACACGCAACCGGTGGGCGGAGACCGACGTACCCGCGGCGCTGCGCGACAAGATGCTCAATGCCGTCCGCCCGGACTTCGACCTCGTACCGAACCTGCGCACCCGGCTGACGGACCTGGACGTGGCCTTCGAGCGCCTCACCAAGGAACAGTTCGACAGACTGGACGAGCTGGAGTCGAACCACCGCCTCGTCTGGACCGGAGGCGCCGGCACCGGCAAGACCTTTCTGGCTGTCGAGGCCGCGCGACGCAGCTCCGCCACCGGCAGCGTCCTCTTCACCGCCGCGAGCCCCACCCTGACCACCCACCTGGCCCGGATCCTCTCCGATCACCCGGTCACCGTCCTGCCGTTCGACCGGCTGGCGGAGGTCCAGGGTCAGGCCTTCGACCACCTGATCGTCGACGAGGCCCAGGACCTGATGACCTTCGACAGGCTCGGCGTCCTGGACGACCTGTCGGCGGGCGGGCTCGAACAGGGCCGATGGACCTTCATGCTGGACCAGAACAACCAGGTGCTCGCCCCGACGACCTTCGACCCCGAGGCATGGGACTACCTGCGCGGCATGGGCATGGTGTACGGGCCGATGAAGCGCAACTGCCGCAACACCGTGCAGATCGTCAAGGAGGTCCGGACGTACACGGGCGCAGACCTGGGTGTCGCCTCGGCCGGTGAAGGGGAATCTCCCGTCTTCCAGGACGTCCAGGACGTCCGGGACGAGGCCGCGCAGCTCGATGCCTACGTGAACGACCTGTTGCAGCAGGAGGTGTCCCCACAGGACGTCACACTCCTGTCGGTCGCCGGCGACTGGGAGTCGAGCTCCGCCCGCTTCTCGCAGCGCGTGTCCAAGATCGAACGCTTCACCGACGTGGTCGGCTCGGCTCGTACCAGGCGCAGGCTCACCTGGTCGTCCGTTGCCGACTTCAAGGGACACGAGAACCACGTCGTCTGTCTCATCGACCTCGAGCCCCAGCATCTGGACGGCCGGCTCGACGCGCTCTACGTCGCCTGCACCAGGGCTCGCGCCCAGCTCTGGGTCGCGTGCCGACCAGGCGTCAGGAAGACGCTGGGCGGCCTGGGAATGGCCGTGATCACACGAGCGGGAGCACCGAAGTGACCGACACTGAACAGTCGCTCTCCGCCCACCGGGACGCCTACGTCTCCTACCTCCGCCGTCAACTGGTCGGTCCCGGGCCCGAAGAGGAGGAACACCTCGTCGATCCGCCGGACCGCCGCTACCTGATGGGCACGCTGTACCCGCGCGGTTCCTCCATGCTCGAACACGCAGTGTCCGAGGGCGAGGAGAGCTTCGACGAGTCCGAGGCCGGGTCCGGCGAGGAGGACGGGTTCGCCGACGATCCGGTCGCCGAGGCCAACGCCTGGCTCCCTTCCTCACTCGGCTTCTCCTTCTTCACCGACGCCCGTCGAATCGAGGTCGTCTGCGAGGCCTCGCGCTACCTGACGCTCCGCGAGGGCGGGCGACGCAGTTGGGAACGACAGCCGCGGTTGTCGACTCCCCTGACCGTGGAACTCGGATCCGACTCTCCGGTCTCCTGTCTGGAGGGACACGGCCTGCTCCACGTCCGCTGGCGAAGCTTCGGCGCCGGGCACCTCGTCACCTGCGTCCTGTCCAACGCGCACAAGGAGGACGAGAGCCGGCACAAGGACCGGGAGCTGATGCTCTTCCAGGTCTCGCTCCGTGCCACCACGAGAGACGGCACCGTGCTCGAGTACCCGAGCACCCGCCTCAACAGCCGAGACGAGGAGGAGCAGGAGCTGCGCGTCCAGTACCGGCACATCATCACCCGTGCCGTGGGCCACGGATGTGCCGTCGTGTGGGACGACAGCTCCGGCCCGGTGACCGCCCTGCGCACGGAGGTCATGCCGGAACAGGTCGTCGCGCACATCAAGCCCGACGGGCCCCGGGACCTTCCGGTCCTCAACCTCGCACACCTGTCGAATCCCGAGCTCACTGTCGAGGAGCTGCGCGACGGGCTGAACTCGTTCGTCCTCGGGTACCGCAAGTGGTTCGAGACCCAGCAGTCCGAGGCCGAGTCCCTGCCGCGGTGGGCCTCCGCTCCCGCCGGGCGCCTGCTGAGCCGGATCGGCGCGGCGCTCGACCGGATGGCCTCCGGAGTGGCCGCACTCACCTCGTCGACACCCACCGGGGAGCGGGCGCGGTCGGCCTTCCGCCTGGCCAACCGGGCCATGGCGCTCCAGATGCTCCACAGCCGTCCCGAGCTGGCGGGCAGCCGCAGGCGCAGGAACAGCGAGGTGGTCGAGCTCACCGAGCCTCCCACCGACTACGCCTGGCACCCGTTCCAGCTCGCCTACTTCCTGCTCGTGGTCGAGAGCCTGATGATCCCGGAACACGAGGACCGACGGACCGTCGACCTCATCTGGTTCCCGACCGGTGGCGGGAAGACCGAGGCCTATCTGCTCACTGCCTGTTTCGAGATCCTCCGCCGCCGGCTCCAGTACGGCGTCGCGGGCGGCGGCACGGCGGTCCTGAGCCGGTACACGCTCAGTCTGTTGACCACGCAGCAGTTCCAGCGCACGGCGACCGCGATCTGTGCGCTGGAGTACATCAGAGCCGGGCACGACGGTGAACCGCGCCACGACCTCGGGCAGGAACCCATCAGCATCGGGCTCTGGGTCGGCCAGGAGACGACACCGAACAGGATCTCCGCCGCCGAGCAGGAACTCGACGCCCTGAAGCAGTCGCCCGAGCCGGACGACCGCTTCCTGCTGGAGCGCTGCCCCTGGTGCGGCACCGAGATCGTCCCCGAACGCAGCGGTCAGGGCCAGGACTTCGGTATCCACGCGAACGGAGGCGAGACCTGGTTCTTCTGTCCGCGGCCGACATGCGTCTTCCACCACCGGTTGCCCGTCGCCGTGGTGGACGAGCAGATCTATCGGGAACCGCCGACCTTCGTGCTCGGCACCGTGGACAAGTTCGCGCGCCTGGCCTGGGAGCCCGAAGCCGGCAACCTCTTCGGCAAGGACGGCAGACGGGCACCGTCGCTGGTGATCCAGGACGAGCTGCACCTCCTGGCGGGTCCCCTGGGCACCACGGTCGGCCTGTACGAATCCGCCGTCCTCGAGCTCTGCTCATGGCAGGGCACGACACCGAAGGTCATCGCATCCACGGCGACGATCCGACGCTCGCAGGACCAGATCCGAAGCCTCTACGGTCGTCCTGTGCAGTTGTTCCCACCTGCAGGTCTCGAGGCGGGTCGCTCCTACTTCGCCTCGCCCGACGAGGAGAAGCCGGGACGCCTGTACGTCGGTGTGATGGCCCAGGGCCACACCGCCTCCACATCGACCGTCCACGTGGGTGCCGCCGGCCTCCAGGCGCCGATGGACCTGGGAGGCGACGAGGCACGGCGGGACGCCTACTGGACCATGGTGGCCTACCACAACAGCCTCAGGGAACTCGGCCGAACCGTCACAATCGCCAGGGACGACATCCCCGCCCGACTGGAGCACCTGACCAAGGACGAATCCCGACGCCGCCGACTGGACGACAACTCGGTGGTCGAACTCACCAGCAACGTCCCGCGAGCCGATCAACCCCGGTTGCTCGATCGGTTGGGAAGACGGTTCGGGGAACAGGGCAGTGTCTCCTTCCTCGCCACCACCAACATGCTGTCGGTCGGTGTCGACGTTCCCCGGCTCGGCCTGATGCTCATGAACGGGCAGCCCAAGACGACTTCCGAGTACATCCAGGCCACCAGTCGCGTGGGCCGACGCGACGTGCCGGGACTGATCGTCACGTTGTTCCGGTCGACCAAGCCTCGCGACCGCTCCCACTACGAGTCGTTCGGTGTCTACCACCGTGCGCTCTACCGGCACGTCGAACCCACCAGCGTCACCCCGTGGTCGCTCCCGTCCCGAGATCGTGCCCTGCACGCCGTACTCACCATCCTCGTGCGCCACGGGATCGGGCTCTCCGCCGAGAACAAGGCTGGGGAAATCCTGGAGCACATGGACGAGGTCGCCCGGATCCGGGACCTCATCGTCGACCACGTGCGGCGTGCCGACCCGGACGAGGCCGAAGACACGGCGAAGCGCCTGGACGAGCGGATCGACGAGTGGCAACAAGCGGCCCAGAGTGCACGGGGCGAAGGCGGGCGACTGTACTACCGCCCTCAGGGCCGCACATTCAGTTCCCTCCTGACCGACTTCGGCAAGCAGGAGGGCCTGTGGGAGACGGCCCAATCGATGCGCAATGTCGACCGAGACTGCCTTGTCGTCGTCAGGGGGGCGTGAACGCCGTGAAGGACATCCGTCGCAAGGTCCGCAGGACGCAGACCATCGTTCCGTTCGGGGTCGGTGGGATCATCGACCTCCGAGGCGAATCGTTCGTGGCCGCAGACATCCGCAGCTGGTCCAAGACCGCCGTACGGGTGGAGTCCTCCCGGCTCGCGGCGAAACTGCGCGTCGAGGACTTCCGTTCGGCTCCCGTCATCCCGTCGGGGAAGGCGGCCTACACCAGCCGCAACGGGCCCACGTACGTGCGCTTCCCGAAATGGCTCTTCTGTCCCCTCTGCCGGTCAATGGCGTTCTGGAAGACCTCGCTCGAGGAGAAGGACCGGGTTCCCACCTGTGGGCGCTGCCCGGGCAGGCCGAAACTGGCGCCCATGCGTTTCATCCAGGTTTGTCGGGCCGGTCACCTGGCCGACATCCCCTGGGTTCGCTGGGCTCATTCCGCGAGCGAGGGACACGACCAACGACAGTGCCGGTCCCATCGGCTCCGGTTCCTCGCCACCCCCGAATCGTCCGGCCTCGAGGCCCTGCACGTCGCGTGCGAGACCTGCCACGCCCGGCGGGACCTCTCGGGGATCAGCCACAAGAACGTCCTGCGGAAGTTGGGGATGAACTGCCCCGGGACCCATCCCTGGCAACACGAGGCCGACGAACCGGAATCCTGTGAGGAGACACCTCAGGCAGTACAGCGCGGTGCGGCCAACGTCTACTTCCCGGTCGTCCACTCCGCGATCGACATCCCGGCCCCGAGCGGCCCGTCGGAGCAGGACCCCGCGGTCCAACTGGTCCTCGACAACCGCCTCTGGCCCGACTACCGGGACCGCTACGGCAGTCCGATCGCCGACAGTTTCCGGGCCATCATCGCCGACGAGTGCGGGGTCTCCGAGGAGTTGGTGGAAGAGATCGGGCGCCACGCCTCCGAACAAGGCGCCCCGTCCTCGCCGTTCGGCTCGGACGAGCACCTCAGCATCGCCGAGTGGGCGGCGTTCTCCGATCCGGAGTCCGTGCCCGCGTCGAAGACGTTCTCCGTGCGTCGGACGCGTCTCGACATCCCCGGCACCGCCCCGCACTCGATGCAGGAGCTGGACCGAAGGGTCGCCTCCGTCGTCGTGGCGGACCGGGTGCGCGAGGTCCGGGCGCTCGAAGGCTTCTCCCGTTACGAACCCAGCTCCGGCGACAGCGACGAGGGCGGTCGACTCGTCTCGGTCGACACCGCGAAGCGGGCGAAGTGGCTCCCCGCGGTCGAGACGTACGGCGAGGGAATCTTCGTGTCACTGGACGAAGAGCGACTGACCGACTGGGAGCGGCTCGAACCGGTCCGCCTCTGGACCCAACGGATCGAGCGGGATCTGACCACCTCGTTCAAGGTCGACCGGCTGAGGGACAAGTCGGGGCCGTTGCTGCTGCCGCGCTTCGTCATGCTGCACACGCTGGCCCATCACTTCATCCGTCAGCTGTCCTACGACAGCGGCTACAACGCGGCGTCCCTGCGAGAACGCGTCTACGCCCGGAGCCACCCCACGGACAGCACGTACCCGCCACAGGCCGGCGTGTTCATCTACACGGCTGCCGGGGACACCGAGGGAACCCTCGGCGGGCTCGTCCGTCAGGGTCGGCCGCCGTATCTGGGGGAGACGTTGATCCGCCTACTCGAATCGGCCCAGTGGTGTTCGCAGGATCCGCTGTGCGCCGACTCGACGGGTCGGTCGCTGGCCAACCTGAACCGCGCGGCGTGCCACGCCTGCACCTTGCTCCCGGAGACCTGCTGCGAGATCGACAACTCCCTCCTGGACCGGACACTCCTGATCGGCGGCAACGAGGTTCCCGGCTTCTTCCAGGAGGTGCTGCAGGCGGCCCTGTTGGAGTCGGCCGAGGCGGTGGAAGGGGTATGAGGTTCCCTTCGCTGCTGGAACTCGGGGGCGACCAGAGGGCGGTGGTCGAACTGCCGTTCCGGGGAAACCATGTCGTGACCGGTTCTCCCGGCGGGGGAAAGACCGTGATGGCCGTCTACCGTGCGTGGGCGCTGGCCGCGGCAGGCCGAGAGGTCGTCCTCCTCACCCGCTACAACCTGCTGCACCAGTACATCGCGCAACTGGCCCCGGAGTTGACCGGGTCGCCACGCGTGACCACTTGCGCCCGGTGGCTCAACGCCTTGTGGTGGGAGACCTTCGAAAGCGAACCGCCTCGGTCCGCCGAGGACGAGCGGCGCTACGACTGGGTCGAGATGCAGCGGAGCTGCGTGCTGCGGGGCGTCGGGGTGAGAACGCATCTAGTCGTCGACGAGGGCCAGAACCTACCGCTGGGCTTCTACCGCCTCTGCCGCGTCCTCGGTGTCGACGTCACGGTCTTTGCGGACGAGAACCAGCGCATCGGTGCGGAGGAGTCGGCGCTCTCCGAGGTCTGTCGAACGCTCGGTGTGCCAGCCGCTCCGGTGGAGTTGCGACAGGACCACCGGGGCAGCCGTGAGATCGCCCTGCTGGCATCGGAGTTCCACGTGGGCAACCGACCCGGGCTGCCGTTGCCGGCGCGTTCCGGCAGCATGCCGGTCGTCATGCGGGTTCCGTCCCTCGACGGTCTCCTCACCGGAATCGTCCAGTACTTCAACGCCCATCAGGACCGGAGCATCGGGATCATCTGCAGGTCGGTCCAGATGATCCGGGAGATCCAGGGCGGGCTGGCCTCCCGCGGGCTCGCGAAGATGACCCAGGCGTACGTCTTCGACGACCGCCACCGGAACGCCATGGACTTCTCGACCCGTCCCATCCGGATCGTCAGCACGGCGAGCGCGAAAGGCCTGGAGTTCGACAGCGTCTTCGTCCCCGACCTGGACTGCTACACCGAGGACCCGACCGGCGTGGAGGCACGCCTCCGCTTCCTCGTGCTCTGCACTCGAGCCCGCGAGGATCTGCACTTCATCCATCGAGGAACTCACGAGCCCCCCATCACGGCAGCGATCTCCGACGCCCTGCTGACACGCCACCACGGCTGACAGGACTCGCTCCCTACAGTGCGACAACCTCCCTGCATCCGCTCGACGTTTCTCACCGCGTCTCGTCGTCAAGCGCTCCGAGTTTGCACTGGTCGTGAAATGATCTTCCATCCGGTCCATGTTTCCGCAGGTCAGGGGCATGTTCGATCACATCTACGACCTGTAAGAGTCCCGGCCCCGGCGTGAGCGGGTCCCTGTAGGTCAGCTGATCGCTGACCTACAGGGACCCGTTTCGTGCAGCACGGCCGTCGCGCCGGGCGGTGCGGGGTTATTCGGGGGTGAGGGCGAGGACGGCGAGGTCGTCGGCGAGGAGGCCGGCGTACTGGTGGACGTCCTGGGCCAGGAAGGAGACCACTCGGTCCGGTGCCGTGCTGGCCAGGGCGGCCAGGCGCGGGGCGAGGGGGTAGAAGGCGCCGGTGGAGTCGCGGGCCTCGCTGACGCCGTCGGTGTAGAGCAGGACGGTGTGCCCAGGGGGGAGGGCGACGGTCGTCGGCTTGGCGGGTTCGTCCTCGGGGCGGAGGTGGCCCAGGCCGAGCGGGAGTTCGTCGGTGCAGGCCACCGGGGCGATGGTGCCCCGGCCCAGCAGCAGTGGGGTGGTGTGGCCGCGGTTGACGAACTCCACGCAGTCGGTGCCCGGGCGGTACTGGAGCAGGACGGCGGTGACGAACAGCTCGTCGTCGCCGCGGTCGGCCGCGTCGCGCAGCACCGCGCGGTCCAGCTGGTCGGCGAGCTCGACCAGGCCCGGGGTGTCGTGGGCGGCCGCCCGGAAGGCGCCGAGCACGTCGGCGACGGTGCGGACCGCGCCGAGGCCCTTGCCGCGGACGTCCCCGAGCAGCACCCGGACGCCGAAGCGGGTGTCGCACACCTCGTAGAGGTCCCCGCCGACCAGCACCTCGGCCTGCGCCGGGCGGTACAGTCCGGCGACCCGCAGGCCGCCGGCCCGCTCCGGCACCGGCCGCAGCACCGTGCGCTGCAGGGTCTCGGCGACGGTGCGGGCCTGCAAGAGGGTGCGGTTCTGCCGGGTGCGCTGCCAGGACAGGGCGGTGCCCATCACCCCGGACAGCGCGGTGGCGATGTACACCCAGACGTGGTGCTGCTCGTTGACGTGGCCCGCGCGCAGGGCCAGCAGCAGCTGGAGGGCCAGCGCACCGCCCGTGGTGGTGGCGGTCAGCACCGGGCCGTAGCTGAACGCGGCCACCACGGGCAGGGCGGTGAGCAGGAAGCCGGCCGCCACCGCGTCCGGGACGACGGCCTCGGTGGCCAGGTCCAGGAGCAGCAGGACCACCGGCAGCCAGGGCACCCAGCGCGGCACCCGGGACTGCGCGACCGCGAGCTGCGGCGGGCGGGGGGCGGACACGGCGGGGGCCTCCTGGCTGACCGGACCTGGGCGATTCGCCAGGAATGACAGGATTGGTCCCTCCATGCTCCCCCACGGACGCCCCCGTCACGAATGGCCGACGTCCCGGGTTCCGGCGCGTGGACCGCGCCGGGCCGGGAGAGGACCGGGAGTGGGGGGCAAGGGCGCGGTCAGCGGAGGGTCACCGGCAGCGTCTCGTAACCGCGCAGCACCAGGCGGTCACGCCGGGTCGGGGCGCCGCCCTGGGCGAGCCCGGGGAAACGGTCCAGCAGGGCGGGCACCGCGAGCTCGCCCTCCAGCCGGGCCAGCTGGGAGCCCAGGCAGAAGTGGGTGCCGCCACCGAAGCTGAGCGGCTGGCTGTCCGTGCGCGACGGGTCGAACACCGCCGGCCGCTCGTACCGGGCCGGGTCGTGGTTGGCCGCGCCGATCAGCAGGGTCAGCCCGCTGCCGGCCGGGACGGGCAGGCCCTCGACCGACAGGCCCTCCTCCAGGGCGACCCGTGCGGTGGCCTGGACCGGGGAGTCGAAGCGCAGCACCTCGTCGGTGAACCCGGCCGGGGTGACCGCGCCGCTGCGCAGTCCGGCGGCCACCTCGGGATGGCGGAACAGCAGGGCGAGGCCGTTGCCGAGGAGGTTGGTGGTGGTCTCGAAGCCGGCCACCAGCAGCAGCACCAGGTTGGCCAGCAGTTCGGTGCCGGACAGCCGCCCGCCGTCCTCGACGGCGACCCGGGCCAGGTCGCTGACCAGGTCGTCCTGCGGGCGGGCCAGCCGTTCGGCGATCAGCGCGGTGAAGTAGTCGGACAGCTCGTCGGCGGCCCGGTCGGCGGCGCCCAGCTCGTCGAAGTCCTGGGTGACCTCCAGGGCGACGGTCAGGTCGGAGGCGAGGTCGCGGAAGCGGTAGCGGTCCCGCTCGGGCACGCCGAGCAGCTCGCAGATCACCCCGACCGGCAGCCGGAAGGCGAAGGCGTCCATGAAGTCCACCGGGGAGCCGTCCGCCCCCTGCTCGGCCATCCCGTCCAGCAGCCGGCCGATCGCCGCCTCCACCGCGGGGCGCAGGGCGGCGACCCGGCGGGCGGTGAACACCGAGGCGATCAGCGAGCGGACCCGGGGCTGGTCGGGGGCGTTGCGCTGGAGGATCGAGCGGCCGAACAGGGCGAGCGAGGAGTGCGCGGCGAACTCCGGGGCGAGGCCGGCCGTCATCTCGGCGGTCGCGACGCCGAAGGCGGGCGTGCGGAGCACCTTGTCGACCGCCGCGTAGCCGCTCACCACGAACATGCCGTCCCCGGCCGGGGCCACCGGGCCGAGCTCGTGCGCCCTGGCGTAGAGCGGGTACGGATCGGTCCTGACCTCCGTGGTCATCAGCTGCTCGATGATCGCGGCGCCGTCCATCTGGTGCTCCCCTCCGACGTGCTGGTTCCTGGTTCGTGAACAGCGGGCGGGCACGGCGGAGTTCCCGCCGCCGACGGACCCGGCGGCGCCGGACTCGGAGACGGACCGGAGACGGACCGGAGACGGACCGGGCCCCGGGCCGGCGGCGACGGGTCCGGGGCCGGGCGGCAGCGCGGATAGGCTGGTCGGCATGGAGATCTGGATCAATCCGCGGTGTGGCAAGTGCCGGTCGGCGCTCAACGAGCTGAACGCCGCCGGGGCGAAGTACACCGTGCGGCGCTACCTGGAGGACCCGCCGACCGCGGCCGAGCTGGAGCAGGTGCTGGAGCGCCTGGGCCTGGAGCCGTGGGACATCACCCGCACCGACGAGCCGGTCGCCAAGGAGCTGGGGATGAAGGGGTGGCCCCGGGAGGCGGGCGAGCGGGCGCGCTGGATCGCGGCGATGGCCGAGCACCCCGTGCTGATCCAGCGCCCGATCATCACCGCGGACGACGGGCACGCCGTCGTGGCCCGGACTCCCGAGGCGCTCAAGTCCGTTCTGCCGTAGGCGTTCCGACCTGCCGTGGGCGTTCCGGGCCGATCGGTCAGTGGAGCTGGGTCCGCTCCACCGGCCGGCCCGGGTGCCAGTTGAGGACCCACAGGGCGTCGCCGTCCAGGCTGGTGTGCACCACCTGCTGGAGATCCAGCCGGAAGAGGTGGAACGGGGTGGGCGGCGGCTCCGGCAGGTCGGCCGTGAAGGCGGCGAGCTCGTTCTCGTCGGTGACCTCCACCGCGCGGCCGGAGAGCTTGGAGTCCCCGCCGGCCATGGTCTCGTCGCCCGGGTGGGCGTGCAGCGCGAACCGCGCGTCCCGCTGGAGGTCGCGTGCCTTGACCGCGCCGTACATCGACCCGAGCCAGGCGTCGGCCCCGACGAAGTCGACCTCCGACCCGCTCACCCGGGGTGAGCCGTCCTTGCGCAGCGTCGCCAGGACGTGGTGCTTGTTGGCGTCGAACCGGGCCCGTACCAGGGCCGCGAGTTCGGGTGCCTCGTGCTCGAAATCCTGCCAGGTAGCCATGGCGCCAGTCTGGCACCCGGCACCGACAACCGCCGGGTACGAACGGTGCCGCGCGCGCGAGGGGGTGCGGTGGGCGGGCGTTGTCGGTGGGCGGTGCCAGACTGGCAGGGTGACCACCTCGAACGCCTCCACCCGGTACATCGCGTTCCTGCGCGCCATCAACGTCGGCGGCCGCACGGTGAAGATGGAGCGGCTGCGGGCGCTCTTCACCGAGCTGGGGCTGGCGGACGTCCGCTCGTACATCCAGACCGGCAACGTCTTCTTCCGGACCGACGAGCCCGACCGGGCCGCGCTGACCGCGCGGATCGAGGCGCACCTGGAGCAGGCGCTCGGCTACCCGGTGCCGGTGCTGCTGCGGACGGTCGACGAGGTGGCCGCGCTGCTCGCCGCCGAGCCGTTCCGGGGCGTCGAGGTCACCCCGGACGTCCGGCTGGTGATCGCCTTCCTCTCCGAGCCGCTGCCGGCCGAGCTCTCCGGGCCGCACCGCTCGCCGAAGGGCGACTTCGAGGTGCTGGGCACCGATCCGGGCGCGGCGTACGTGGTGGTCCACCTCCAGGACGGCAAGTGGGTCACCAAGGAGATGTTCGGTAAGTCGTACCGGGGGGCGGTGACCTCCCGGTTCCTGCACACCACGGAGAAGATCCTGGCCGCTGCCCGGAAGGGCTGACGGCCCGACCGAGCGGGCCGGAGGCACCCGACCCGGCGGGAACCGTGCAGGTGGAGCGGGCGTCTGTCGCTCAGTGAGGTACGAACCATGCGCCGGAACCGCGCGCGATCTGGACAGTCGAAGCCGGTCGAACCGACAATCGGGCCATGACGCAGCCTGAGCTCCCCACCGGCGCCGTCCGGCCCTCCGACGCCGAACGGGACCAGGCGCTCGGGCTGCTCAGGGACGGCGCGGGCAGCGGCCGGCTGTCGCACGACACCTTCCTCGGCCGGATGGACATCGTCCTCCAGGCCACCAGCCGCGACGAGTTGGACGCCGCGGTGGCCGGGCTGCCCACCGGCGGGCCGGTCGAGCGCTTCGTCCTGCGGACGGTCGGCCGGGCCTCCGCCTTCGGCGCCCGGCTGAACCGGGCCTGGCGCACCGAGCGTCTGCCCGGGCTGAGCCTGCCGCAGGCCGGGGCGGGACTGCTGACGATCGGCCGGATCCCCGGCTCGGGGCTGCGGCTGCACGACGCCTCGGTCTCCCGGAACCACGCCGAGTTGCGGCACGAGAACGGCGGTTGGGTGCTGTACGACCTCGGGTCGACCAACGGCACCCATGTGAACGGGCGGCGGATCGCGGGCGGGATCCCGGTACGGCCGGGCGACCAGGTGCGGTTCGGGAACCTGGAGTTCCGGCTCGCACCGCACTGAGTCGCCGGAAGCCGCGCCCCCACACCCCGCGTCCCCCACACGCCGCGCCCCACACCCGCTCCCCGACCGTCGGGGTCAGTGCGGGAACTGCCGGGGCGGCCGTCGGCTGGGCAGCTCGTCCCGGAACTCCTCGATGAGGGTGGAGATCTGGCGGGTCAGCACGGTGTGCTCCAGCCGGTCCAGGTAGCGGTTCTCGGCGGCCAGCGCCTCGACCGTGACGCCGAAGTAGAGCGTCATCAGCGGATTGACGAAGAGCTGCCCGCCCTTGGTCCGCTCGGTGAACTGCACGTCGCCGAACTCGCCGCGCAGCGCGGCCGCCACCGAGCCGTTGACGATGCTGGGGTGCTCCGGGAAGGCGGCCCGGGCGTGCTCGACGGCGTCCAGGTAGAGCGCGCCCTCCCGGCTGCCGCGCGGGATGGAGAAGGCGCCGAGGTAGCCGCCGGCCCGGTCGATCGCCGCGAGGTTCTCCAGCACCAGGGCGTGGTTGACGCCGTGGTGGGCGTCGATGCCGAAGCCCAGGCAGGCGACCAGCCGTTCCGGCACCTCCGTCAGGCCCGCCACGGCGGCCAGGCTCGCCATGTCCTCCTCGGGCGTGCCGAGTCCCGTCTCGTCGCCGCGCATCAGGATGTCGGTGCCGCCGTCCACCAGCAGGATCGCGTCCACGTCCAGGTGGGCGACCAGGGTGCGGTAGGCCTCGCGGAGCAGTCTGACGCCCACGGTCGGGAAGGCCCACACGGTGTCGGGCATCCCGTGCAGCCGCAGCCAGCGGGCCAGCGTGCGTTCCGGGAAGTAGCCCTCGGGGGCGGGGGTGTCGGGCCCGATCCTGGCCACGTCGGGCTGGTGCCAGACCTCGCCGGGCAGCCCGTAGAGGTGGGTGAAGGAGAGGTTGGCCAGGTGCACGTCCTTGCCGGCCGCCCGCAGGGCCAGGGCGATCGGGAGTCCGGCGTAGACGTCGAAACCCCCGCCGGCGCCGGCGATCAGAATCCGCTCGGCGGCCAGCAGCCGGGTGATCAGCGGGGGTTGCAGCAGAGAGGTCACCGCCGGACGGTAGCGCACGGGTGGTGGCCTCGGCCCGGAATTGTCAGTGCCGGGTGCCAGGATGCGGACATGACCCAGGATGCGGGCATGACCCGGGACACCGCGCTCACCTCCGACGTGCTGCTCGAAGCCCAGGAACGGGCAGGCGAGTTGATCCGGTGCGGCTTCCAGGAGCCGGACGAGATAGCCGAGTCCCTGGTCGAGGTCCTCGACGACCAGGGGCTGACGCAGGAGGAGGCGGAGCGGATCGTCGCTCCGCTGTGGGAGGAACGGCTCGCCGAGCAGGCCCACTGGCCGGAGTTCACGGACGTGGACCGGCTGGAGCGGGCCTTCGACCTCCTGGAGGACCAGGGCATCGTCGCGGCGATGGACTTCACCTGTTGCGCCGCCTGCGGCTACGCGGAGATCGGCGGCGAGGCGGACGAGGACTCGCGGGGCTTCGTCTTCTTCCACCAGCAGGACACCGAGGCGGCTGCGGCCGGGCGCGGGCTGATGCTGCGCTACGGCGGCTTCCGCACCGGGGAGGAGTCGGGCGGGGCGGAGTCAGGCGGGGCGGCGGAGCAGCGGACGGTGGAGATCGGCCGGGCCGTGGTGGCCGCGATGGAGACGGTCGGCCTTCCGGTGGAGTGGGACGGCTCGCCGCACACGGCGATCCGGGTCGCTCCGCTGGAGTGGCTCAACCGCCTGCCGGAGTAGGGGCAGGAGCAGCCGCGCGCCGGGGAGCGCTGCGGCGGAACGGATGCTCTTATGGATGTCAAGCAGCGATGGTGAGCTGCTCGGTGGTGGTGCTCGGTGTGCTGGGCGTGGTCAGGACTCGGTAGATCTCTCGGGC